>CANKZL010000001.1 GCA_947488385.1 Acidimicrobiaceae bacterium
TTATCGACAGTCACGTTGCGATTGCTCGCACGTTCAGAACGTTGATTTGACGAATTCACATTCGACTCAGTTCTATTTTTCGCAAAAGCTCGACGAATTCGGGTTGCTGCACCCCGGCACACCACATAACGATCGCGTCGTCTCGGTTCTCGTAATACTTTTTGCGCACACCTGCAGGCACAAAGCCGAAGCGACGATAAAGCTGTTGCGCTGCAATATTCGTGTGTCGCACCTCGAGAGTCATCGCCTCGCAACCCCGACGATTCGCTTCCCACGCCAAGTCGAGCAACAGTTCGGTGGCAATTCCACGACTTCGCCACATCGGATGCACCGCAACATTTGTAACGTGCGCATCACTATCGACATAAAGCAGACCGCCGTATCCCACGAGCTCTTCGCCAATCGTGCCAACAAGATAGTGACGTCGCCCAGCCCGAACTTGTTCGAGTTCTTCAACAAAAACTTGCGCCGTCCATGGTCGCGGATAAATCTGCTGCTCGATCGGCATGATCTTGCGAATATGCGCCCGTCGCATCGGCACGATCACAAGTTCTTGCGATTCTTCACCCTCGATACTTTGAGTAGAGTCGCGCGTTTCTTGTGCTTTCGAGCGAATGAAGCGATCCAAAATGCTCATGAGTTCACTCGTGTCTGCCAGTTGATTTCAGCATCTGCCTGACGCAAATAAAGTGCCTGCAGTTCTGTTGCGGTCTGCCATTGCTCATGCAACGCCAACTCGGCGGCGATCAGTGCCAATACGGCGGCACTTGGTTGGGCAAGTTGTTCGCTCGCCCATTCAATTGACAGACCAGTCGTTTCAAGAGACTCGCTGATTTGTGCGCGATATCGCAGTGCGCCATTGCCGACAATCAAAGCTGCCTGACCTCGATCCACGACGTCGACAATGCAGTCAGATATTTGACCAACTCGCGGCGGCTTTACTTCGATGCTCGGGCCAACGTCATTGCGGTACATCGACCAATAAAGTTCGCCGCGACGCGCGTCAATTGTCGACAACACAACTCGATCAGTCGTAGAAACAGAACGCGCCAAGATATCTAGGCTTGAGACACCAATTATCGGCACGTCTAAAACTTGAGCGATCGACTTTGCTGATGCAATACCCACTCGCATTCCCGTGAACAAACCTGGTCCGATATCTACAGCTACGACATCAATCTCGCGCATTGCAATGTCAGCTTGGGCGCAAACATTTTCGATCATTGGCGCCAGCAACTCAGCATGACGACGATCGCTCGTGACATGAGCACCGGCCAACAACTGCTTTGAGTTGTTCACCGCCACACTCACGGCATCAGTCGAAGTATCTATCGCTAAAACGATCATCGCTCTCAGCCTCGCGCCAATACTTTGAAACTGGCTACTAACTCTTCGCTGAGCTTGTTAAATCGGCTCGCCCATTGGGCTCCACGACTCTCAATTGTGACTGTGCGTGGTGCGTCTGCGCTGTTTTCTGCACCCCCAACTTCATGGGCAAAGCCCATGATCAGCGCATCCCCAAGTTCATCGCCGACAATGTCGCCCCATTCAACAGCGATTACCCCACCACTGTCTTGCAACTCATCAAGACCCAAATCGGCCAGTTCGCCAGTTCGCTCTAGGCGATAAAGGTCGGCGTGATGCAACGACATTCTTCCTGAACCGTAATTGTGCAACAGATTGAACGTTGGCGAGGTAATCAGATCAGTAACGCCGAGCGCTCGGCCAAAACTTTGTGTAAATGTCGTCTTTCCAGCGCCCATTTCGCCGGCCAAAATAATCATGTCGCGCGGTCGAACGTGCTTGGCAACAATCTGCGCCAGACGATCGGTGTCAACTAACGAGACAAGCAGAATTTTCATCGTGATTACTTTTTGCTGTCAAGATATTTGCGCGGCACGCGTGCGCTTATTCCACAAACAATTTCATAGCCAATTGTTTCAAGTTTGGCTGCGACTTCATTTGCCGAAATTGACTGTGAATCCTGAGTGCCGATCAAAACTGCATGGTCGCCAATTTGCACATCGGCATCACCGCAATTGACCATCAGCTGATCCATCGTTACCACACCAACAATCGGGCAACGCTTGCCACCAATCAAAACTTCACCACCCACTTTCCAGAGACGACGCTGTATTCCGTCGGCGTATCCAATTGGCAACGTTGCAATCGTCGCTGCTTGGCTCAACTTTGTTCGCAAACCATATGAGACGCCTTCACCTTTAGCAAGATGCTGCACATGACTGACCCGTGCATGAAGCGAAAGTGCTGGCTGCAGATCTTTAGCAAATGATTCAAGTTCGCTACTTGGCGCAATTCCATAAATTGCGATTCCAACGCGAGCAATGTCGGTTGTTGCACTCAAGACGCGCATCGCAGCAGCCGAATTTGAAGTGTGAACATACTTTGGTCGCAAAGACTCTCGGTCTAATTCGGCAACTACGTTGTCGAATCGTTGCTGTTGCTTGTCTGTCTCGTCATGGCTCGGCAAATCAGCTGCAGCAAAGTGCGTGTATACGCCCTCAAGTTGTAGCGACGCAAACGAACTGATCTGTCGACATCGAGTCATCGCGCTGGCAACTGGTGCACCGACTCGATGCATCCCCGTATCTACTTTCAGGTGAACTTTGCCGACTATTCCAAGATCTGACGCAGTTTTTGCGTAACTATTTATAGTTGACTCGTTATAGAGCGTTGCCACGACATCGTCGCGCAACATTTGCTCGAATTGTGTTGCTGGTTGCTCGCTAACGATCAAAATCGGCGCTGTAATTTTCGCTTGACGAAGTTCGTGGGCCTCGTCAGCAAGCGCCACGCACAAACCTGTTGCACCAGCACCCAAAGCAGCCCGTGCTGCTTGAACCGCTCCATGCCCATAGCCATTTGCTTTTACAGTTGCCCATAGTTGGGCCTTGCCTGCTTGCTTGACCAGCAAAGCAACGTTTTTTTGAATCGCTCCAAGATCTACTTCAACCCACGCCCAACGATTGTCGGTGTTCATCGCGGCCGACTTTTAGTTGCTCGCGACAACAGCGACAGCCGTGTCTTCAGTGTGAGAAAGCGAGACAAGCCACGATTTCACACCTTGCGCTTTTGCAATTTCAGCGGCACGACCTGTGACGACCAGTTCGGGCGCACCAGATTCGCGACTGCGAATTGAAACGTCGTGCAGATCGAACGCGCCAAGCCCCACCCCGAGTGCTTTCATCGTCGCTTCGCGCGCGGCAAATCTCGCTGCCAAACTTGGGGCACTATCAGCACGACCTGCAAGAGATTCAAGTTCTTTTGCAGTGAATACGCGCGAACGCAGAGAAGGTGTTCGGTCTAGTGCAGCACGAAACCGCTGCACATTCACAGCGTCAATTCCGATTCCGATCATGTGGGTCTTTACTTTGCGCGCCAGTGATCAGCCATGTCACTGATTGGCAAAATCAACAAGTCAGCAACCGAAACTTCTGCCAAACGGTCTTCTCTAAATGAACCTTCAGTTTCGGTCACCCAGTCCACAAGACGGTCGTAGCGACGGTCATACCCTTGCAATACTGCGCGCATTGCAGTCGCTGGCAAACGATCATGAAACATCACGTGCAACAAAGTGATGCCGGTTGTCTGGCCACCTTTTGTTTCAGGCACCATGATCACTGTTCGATTATCGCTTCGCCCGCGCGCCACGAGAACTTCTTGGTCACTTGCGACACGTCGCTTGGTTCCGACGAGTTGTGAGTTGCGGTCAACACGCGACGTGAGATTTTTTGACATTCCCCCACGGTCAACAATTGCGATCGTGGCTTGAGAACTGGCAATGTCACCCTCAATTTGATATCTCGTAAACCCGGTTACGGCACTGACTGCAGCGTCAAGATCGGCGACAATCTTCAATACGCGATATGAAAGTCGCTCACGCGCTACACCAGCTTCAAGCAAAGCCTTTACTAGCGGACGATCAAACAAGCCTTCATCACTGCGCGAGATACCCACCGTCACGGTCTTTGCTTGATGTTTGATCGCATCAACCGGACGAGTCAATTCATCTACGCCTCGTGTCAGCGCGCTTGTCAGATCATCTAACAACAACTCTGGTGAGGCGATCTTTCCCGAACTGCGCTGATACGCCTGAACAGGGTCGTTCGACAAAGTGTCTCGCAACATCGTGACGATTCGCACCGCTGTGCTGGCCTCTAAGTTGCCGTCGTAGTTGCCTGTTGCTAATGCATCGGTGAATCGTGTTGCCGGTGCACCCAACTCGGTGCGAATCTTGACCAACAATTGATTTGCATCTCCACCACGCTCAACTGCGTGCTCGACAACTTCACGCGCCTCACGCAATGGCCTAGCCAAAGCATCAATCGCCAGTGCCGCCTCATAACCAAACAAGTGACCCACCATCACGCTCAATATGAACGACAAATTCGTCTCGACATTTGGCACCAGCAACACTGCTGCCGCTGCATCAAACCTCGTCTGACCCGCAGTCGCAACAACAATCGGCAGTGCTTTGTGGGCCCGATAGATCGCAATCTCTTTGGCGACATCCGAGGCCGTACCTTCGAGCAACCCAGTTGCACAAACGAAAATCAGTGGCTCGCACGACAGGTCAATATGTTTTTTATCCTCAGTCGAGTCACTTGAAATTGACTTGTAGCAAAGTTCCGAAAGCTTGATGCGCACTTCTTGCGCTGCGATCGTATTCATGCCGTTGCCAACAACTGTCCAATATCGCCGTGACGACGCAAACTGTTTCGCCGCCGCTGAAATTTGTGGCCGTGTTGCAAGAACTTCAACCAACGCATCTGGAATTTTGCGCAGTCCAGCAAGTAATTCGTGTCGCGCACGATCAGATGATTTACCAACTGCCTTCGAAAGAGCGCATGCATAAAGAGCACCGGCTGCAACCTGAGCATAAAAAGCTTTCGTGCTGGCAACACTCATTTCAACGTCGCGACCATCAGACGTATACATCACACCGTCTGCTTTGGCCGACAGTTCACTACCCCGACGGTTGACGATCGCCAAGACACTCGCACCTCGTGCTCGAGCCAAGTCCACTGTGCGGTTCGTGTCAGTCGTTGTTCCACTCTGACTGACCGCCACAACAAGCGTGTCGCTCATATCGAGCGCCAAACCAAAACCCGAAAGTTCGCTGGCCAACAACGCCTCAACACTTAACTCGATACCCACAAGGTCACTGAGCAACCTCGCCAAAGCTTGCCCCGCAACAGCAGCCGTACCCTGGCCAATCACACGTACTTTTTTAATTTCACCAGACGCCAATCGGTCACACACAGATTTTGGCAATACTTTTTCACCCAGATCTGTAGTCAATAGGCCATTCACTTCGACAATTCGGCCTCGAATCGTTTTACGAAAACTCTGCGGTGCTTCAGCGATTTCTTTAGCCAAAAAATGTTTGTGTTCACCACGGTTGATGTCTCTGGTTGTAATCTCAGCGGTCAAAACTTTGTCTTGGCTCAGTGGAAGCTGACGACCATCGTATGAAACCAATTCAATACCCGAGAGTTCGCCGGCGCCTTCACCAGAGAGCGCGACAACTTGACCACGGCTTGACGGATTATCAACATCAGCGAGCGCTTCGCCATCCATTCGCACATAATTCAGCGTCTCTTCAACCACACCGTATGGTTCGCTCGCGACAATGAAGCGATCTTCAGCAAGACCGATACACAATCCTTGGCCGCTTCCGTGCAATGCAAGCAACAACTTGTCTGGTGCCGTTGCGCTCGCTGCAGCAATCGCCACCGAGCCTTCAAACTCGGCAACTGTTTGACGAAATGCATCTAAAAGATTTGAGTTTGTCGACAATCTTCGTGACACCAAGGCGGGGATAACTTTTGCATCGGTTGTGATCGGCCCCGCGACGCGCAAACCGTATTGCACTCGCAAGTCTGCGTGATTATCAACGTCGCCATTCAACGCTGCGACAAGATATGCATCATCGTGCTTGCCTTCAAGTTCTTCGCTGTTCACTGGGTGCGCATTCGGCTCAGAAATAATGCCGACGCTCGCCCAACGAGTGTGGGCCAAAACTGCGACTTGAGAATTAGTTTGCGACAGACATAGACGCAACAGATCATCAGCCATCACCGCGTTACGCATTACGCGGGTGTTGTCACCAAGTTCGCCGATCTCTGCCGCTGCTTTATAAACAAAAGACCATGCGTTCTCTGTAATCCGTATGGAACCAGACATGAACAATGCATCTTCACTGCGATTTGCAAGCAAAGACTTTACGTTTTTGTCTGTCGGCTTCAAGCCATGATTCGAAACGAGCACGTGAATTCCTGCTGAGTCGCGTCCGCGAACTTCAAGTCGATCAAGACCCGAGAATGCTTGTTGAATCGAGAAATATCCGCTGCGCGCCGAATTTGAAGCCCCCTGCCCAGCCAGCGCATCTACAAGTCGCGCTGTTCGAATTCGGTCGTTACGCAACTCCCAGATCGCATCTTTAGCGCGAATAATCTCCTGCAACGCGTGCTCTGAGGTCTCTGTCTGCAAACTCGCCGACTTCTCAAGCGTTAATTCATAGGCATCGACAATCGCATCAAGTTGATCAATTCGCGATGTCATTGCAGCAACCAATTGATGGTTGTCGGCCATGCAGAATTGGCCGGCATCACCCCGCAAAAGTTTGTCGGCTGTCGTCACCGCCAAAGCAAGTTGATCGATGTCGCTCTTCATTCCAGCTTCGAGTGCGGCGTCCAACAGGGCCAAGATCTCTTTGGCAGTTGGGGTGGCTCGTCGTGTCGGACGACTGAGCACGCAGATTATTCCGCACATGGTGACAAGTCTACTTTCGCATCGCTATCAGCCGAGTCGCGCAGTTATGGCTTGTGCCAAGGTGGCAGCGACTGATTCTGCCGTGGCTTGTTGTGACGCTTCAACCATCACCCGAACCATCGGTTCAGTTCCACTCGCTCGCACGAGCACACGTCCATTTGCTTGCAGAGACTTCTCTGCTGATGCAATCTCTGACTCAAATAGTTTTTCGATATTTTCAACACGTTTGCTGACACGTAAATTAATCAGCACCTGCGGAAAACTGGTCATTGCTGCACTAGCGATTTCGCCAAGTGTCTTCTTCGCCTCGGCAACAATTGCCGACAACATCAGGGCAGCCAAGAGACCGTCACCAGTCGTAGCCAAATCGCGATAAATAATGTGACCACTCTGTTCGCCACCAAGCACAAGCGAATTTTCTTCAAGTGCAGCAAGCACCGATCGATCTCCGACTGGTGTGGTCACCACTTCAATCTCCGCTTTTTTCATTGCCTGGTGAAAGCCAATGTTTGTCATCACCGTTACGGCAACTTTATTGTTGCGCAAAGTTCCACGACGCTTCATCTCAGTTGCGCTGATTGCGATCAAGTGATCTCCGTCGACAATTTCACCCTTCTCATCTACGGCGATCAATCTGTCACCATCACCATCAAAAGCAATTCCAAAATGTGCACCAACATTTGTGACGACCGAACACAGCATCGCTGGGTGCGTGGCGCCGCATTGCTCGTTTATATTTCGACCATCTGGTGTCGCATTGATAGTCGTCACCGTTGCCCCGAGTTTTGTAAAGACTTCTGGTGCAACATTGCTATAAGCACCGTTCGCACAGTCAAGAACGACGTGCAATTTGCTGAAGTCTGTCGTGTCGACTATCTGAGACAACCAGTCACAATACTCTTTGACAAGTTCAGGTTTGGGCGTTTCTGCGCGTTCGCTGCTCGCACCAATTGTGCCCGAAGTCGATTTACGTGTGCGTTCAAGCAGCTGTTTTTCAATCTCTTCTTGTTCTGAGTCAGAGAGTTTTAGACCACCGGCGCCAAATATCTTGATTCCATTGTCTTGATACAAGTTGTGCGACGCGGTAATCGCAATCGCCACGACATTTCGTCGCATGGCCGAAAACGCAATCGCTGGGGTCGGAGCAATCCCCATTAGTTGAACTTCAATGCCTTCTTTGATAAGCGCATTCGCAATTGCTGTTTCTAGAAGCACCCCAGATTCTCGAGTGTCTCGACCAATCACGACTGTTTTGCATCGCAGAACTTGTGCAGCGACAACTGCCAGATCGGCGGCGTAACTCTCGGTCAGCTCTGTGCCAAATTTGCCACGCACACCGTCGGTACCAAATGTCAACATCTAACCACCAATGCCTTGTCGTAACAAAGAGTGTTGAACGCGATTCTTAAAACTGACGACGCGCACAGCCATGAGCCATGCCGTACAAAAAGAATTAACGCTTTGTGTACTGTGGCGCTTTGCGCGCTTTTTTGAGACCGTATTTCTTGCTCTCTTTGCGACGTGAATCGCGAGTCAACAAGCCGGCCTTCTTCAAAGCAAGTCTTTGAGTTGGATCAAGTTCTACGAGTGCACGTGCAATCGCCATTCTCAGCGCACCTGATTGACCGGCAATACCGCCGCCAACAATGTCTGCATCTACGTCGTAGCTCGCCTGAGTGTTTGTGATTCGCAATGCTTCGGTTGAAGAGTTGCGCTGAACCTCTGATGGAAAGTACTCGGCAAACTCACGGTCGTTGATTTTTACAACACCAGTACCTGGTCGAAGTCGCGCGCGACAAACTGCATGCTTACGACGACCTGTTGTCTGTGTTAATGGCTTTGTTCCCACGAGTTATGTTTCCTTTTTCTGTTCAGCGACTCAACGAGCCTTGGCGTGCGGAATCTCAAGCACCTTTGGTGATTGCGCCGCATGTGGATGTTCTGCACCTGGATAAACCTGCAACTTCTTAATCATCTGTCGACCAAGTGAACCTTTTGGCAACATGCCACGAATCGAACGGCGAATTGCATCGCCCGGTTTGCGACCAAGCAAGTTTGCGTATGTTTCAGACTTGAGACCACCTGGGTAACCCGAATAGTCATAGACCATTTCGCGATCAGCCTTGCCTGAGGTAAGGACAATCTTCGATGCGTTGATGATCACAACATGATCACCCGTGTCCATGCTTGGTGTGTACATCGGCTTGTGCTTGCCGCGAAGCAACGTTGCGACTTCTGTGCAAAGACGACCGAGAACTAAACCTTCTGCGTCGATGATGTGCCAAGCACGCTGCACATCGGTTGGTTTTGCTGAATAAGTACGCATAAAGAAATCCTCAAAAAATTAAATATTGCAACCGCCAGAGAGCATTTCGCACCCGTTTTAACGGCCTAGTAAGGATAGGGCCGAAAACCCGAGATTCACAATCGGCCCAAGCAAAATATGGGCTTTACCCGCTGCCTAAACGGCCCGATCAGTTAGATCGCTCGGATACCCAACTTCTGTCAGAAATAAACCTTGTGGCGGGGCTAACTGCGACGCCTCGGCGCGATCGCCCGATCGAATCAGCGCCATCATGTCACTGCTGGGTCTCTTTCGTGCACCGATTTCAATAAATGTGCCAACCAGCGACCGAACCATTTGGTGACAAAACGCGTTGGCCCGAATATCAAACCTGAACACTGAGTCGCCCACATCTTTCCAGCTTGCTTGCATCACATGCCTACGCAACGACTTCTCACGCACAATTTCGCCCGTCGCATCTTGCAATTCAGAACCCTCGAGGTCAGGTTCATTATCGGGTTTCGGTCTGCGACAAAACGCAGAAAAATCATGGGTACCGATTATCGGATCGCAAGCCAACTGCATCGCATGCAAATTCAATGGAGCAATCACATGCCAAGCCGATGACACTTTAAACGGATCTGGAAAGTCGGCGTTGTAAACGAAATATTGGTAGTGACGCCAAATGGCCGAGAAGCGGGCGTGAAAGTCGGCGCTCGCCCACGCAATTTCTTTGACGATGATTTCTGGGCCGCAAAGTGAATTCAGTTGCTTGCGTAATGTCGGCAATTCACAATGTGCAGGCACATCACAACTAACCACCTGTGCTTTCGCGTGAACCCCAGCATCGGTACGACCAGCCGAGACAAGTGGAATCGGCTGTTGAAATATTTGTTGCAACGATTCGCCGAGGCTGCCTGCGACCGTGCTTACTCTCGGGTTAATCGCAAAACCGTGAAACGGCGTGCCGTCATAGGCCACGATCATTCGTACACGACGCATCAACTTTGACGCAGTCACTGTGCTGAACCGTTTTGGTCGAGTCTGAATTCGACGCTAAGAAATATTTGCGAACTAAATAAGTTCGATACGCGCCATTGGAGCGTTGTCGCCATGGCGTGGACCAAGCTTCAAAATGCGAAGGTATCCACCGTTGCGCTCCAAGTACCTTGGGGCGACAACATTGACAAGTTTGTTAGTCATTTCTTTGTCGCGCAAGTAGCTCTGAATTTGACGAATGCGGTGAACTCGCATCGGGCTGGTGCCCTGCGCTTTCTTTGCTTTCGTGATCAACTTTTCGGCAATCGGGCGAAGCGCCTTTGCCTTTGACTCTGTTGTCACGATGCCTTCGGCAGCAAACAACGACGATGCAAGGTTTGCCATCATCAGTTTTTCGTGCGACGAGCTACCACCAAAACTTGGTCCGCGGCGTGGTCTTCCTGGCATATTGAATCGTCTCCCTGTCTAATTTATTTCAGTTCGTTATTTAACTTTGGCGCTCAGATTCGCAATGAGAGACCGCGCTCATCAAGCTTTTGCTTGATTTCGTCCAGGCTCTTCTGACCGAAGTTAGTGATGTTCATTAAGTCTTCTTCTGAGCGAGTAAGCAACTCGCCAATTGTGTTTACTTGACCGCGCTTCAAGCAGTTGCGTGGACGCTCTGACAAGTCAAGATCTTCGATTGGCAAGTCCAAGTCGCCTGCGCCACTTGAGTAACCGGAAACTTCACCAAGTTCAAGAGCAACTGGCTCTGCGGTGAGGTTTGCCACAAGATCTACGAGTGAACGAAGTGTTGCGCCTGCTGAAGCCAGCGAGTCAACCGGTGTGATTGAGCCGTCTGTCTCGATATCGATAATCAAGTTGTCGTAGTTAGTTGATTGCTCAACGCGTGTCGGCACAACTTCAAAAGTCACGCGACGAATCGGTGAGAAAATTGCATCGATTGGAATCACACCAATCGTCTTGCGGGCACCGTCACGATCTGACGACATGTAGCCCTTGCCGCGCTCAACTGTCAGGTCAAACACAAGCTTGCCCTTTGCTGAGAGAGTGGCGATCTTTTGTGACTTGTTCAAAATCTCGATATCTGATGGTGCTTGAAGGTCGCCAGCGGTGAGATCCATTGGGCCTTTCACGTCTACATGAATGACAACTGGGTCATCTGAAGTGGACTGCAAAACGATGTCTTTCAAATTGAGGATGATTTCAGTTACATCTTGCGTAACGCCCTCGATGGTGTCGAATTCATGCAATGCTGATTCGAACTTGACAAAAGTGATTGCCGCACCAGGGATCGACGACAACAACATTCGGCGCAACGAGTTGCCGATTGTGTGGCCAAGACCTGGCTCGAGTGGTCCAACCGAAAACTTCTGACGGTTGTTTTCTGGTGAGCCGATTGGTTCGACTATTGGGCGCTGGATTACAAGCATGATTTCTCCTCAGACCATTCTTTTTGGGGATTACTTTGAATAAAGCTCAACGATTAATTGTTCACGTACAGGCACATCAATTTGCTCACGAACAGGCAACTCACGCACCGTGACTTGCTTGCCGGCTTCGGCAACATCAAGCCATGCCACAACCTTGCGGTCAAGCGTGTCGATGTTGTGCTGAATGACGATCATGTTGCTGCCCTTTTCTGACAGTGTCACGACTTCACCCTTTTGCAATGTGTATGACGGGATATCTACTCGTTTGCCATCGACCTTGATGAGCCCATGACTTACGAACTGGCGCGCTTGCGGACGAGATGCCGCCCAACCTGCGCGATAAACCACGTTGTCGAGGCGTGTTTCCAAAAGGCGCAACAAGTTTTCACCTGTCGGACCAGTCAAACGAACTGACCTCTTATATAGGTTGCGGAATTGACGCTCAAGAAGACCGTAGATGAACTTTGCCTTCTGCTTTTCTTGCATCTGGGCTAGGTATTCGCTACCTGCACCCTTGCGGCGTGAACGGCCGTGGTGACCTGGTGGAAACGGGCGACGCTCAAGAGCTTTTGAACCCTTGGTGTTTTCAAAAATGTTCACACCAAGACGGCGCGAAATACGAACTTTTGGACCTGTATAGCGAGCCATGAGTTATGGTCTCTTTCTCTTTGGCTGACGACAGCCGTTATGCGGAACTGGTGAAAGATCTTTGATTCCAGAAACTTCGATGCCAAGGTTTTGAATCTGACGCAACGCTGTGTCACGACCAGAGCCTGGACCTTTTACATGCACTTCTGCGCGACGAAGACCAAGTTCCATCGCTGCTCGACCAGCCTTCTCGGCCGCCATTTGTGCGGCGAACGGTGTCGACTTGCGTGAACCACTGAAGCCAACGCCACCAGCAGATGCCCACGAAATTACATTGCCTTCGGTGTCAGTCACCGAAACAATCGTGTTGTTAAAAGTGCTCTTGATATGGACAATGCCCGATGAGACATTGCGACGCTCGCGCTTGCGCTTGCGACTTCCGACTTTTGCTTCAGCCATGGTTACTTCCTCACTGCAATCTTCTTATTAGCGACTGTCTTCTTCGGGCCCTTGCGAGTGCGCGCATTTGTGTGCGTGCGCTGACCACGAACCGGAAGGCCCTTGCGATGGCGCGTGCCCTGATATGAACCAATCTCAATCTTGCGTTTGATGTCTGTCTGCACATTGCGACGGCGATCACCTTCAACGCTCAAATTATTTTCGATAAACATACGAATCTTGTTGACTTCAGAGTCTGTCAAGTCGCGAACGCGGGTGTCTGGATTGATACCAGTTTCGCTGCAAAGTTTCTTCGCAGTCGTGCGACCAATTCCGAATATGTAGGTAAGACCAATCTCGAGGCGCTTCTCGCGCGGAATGTCTACTCCTGAAATACGTGCCATCTTGTCTCTCTCGCTCAGCCTTGACGTTGCTTATGACGTGGGTTTTCGCAAATCACCATTACGCGACCGTGCCGACGAATGATCTTGCACTTCTCGCATATTTTTTTAACACTGGTTCTTACTTTCACTGCACGCCTTCTTATTTAAATCGATATGTAATACGACCTCTTGTGAGGTCATACGGTGTTAGCTCTACTTGCACTTTGTCCCCGGGAAGAATTCGAATGTAATTCATTCGCATCTTTCCTGAAATATGAGCCAAAACCGTGTGTCCGTTTTCTAACTCGACTCGAAACATTGCGTTGGGTAGGGATTCAGTAATCTTGCCTTCCAGCACGATTGCATCTTCCTTATTTTTGGGCAAAGTTTCTCCGAACGAATTCTGGTTTTTTCTCTTATTGCCCGACGGTCCGAAGACCGTTTAGGGCGACTAGTCAGGCTATCGGCGAAGGCCAGTTTCAACCACTGTTTTTATGCGGTCAAAGACCTCATCTGGCGTGCCCAAGCCGTCTACGACATGCAAAGAACCCCGTCCCCCGTAGTAGGAAATCAACGGTGCCGTCTGGTTCTCATAGACATCTAATCGATGGTTGATCGCCGCCGAAGTGTCATCTGTGCGCTGAACCACCGTGCCGCCACACTTGGCGCACTTCCATGGGCTTGGCTCTTTGCCTGTTGCCGTATAAATAGCGTCGCACGACTCACAAGTACGTCGAGAAGAAAGTCGCCCGACAACTACTTCGCGCTTGACGTCTAGATCAATCACAAAACCCACTGGCCTGGCTTGAGTCAACTCGTCAAAGGCCGTCGCTTGACCGATCGTACGCGGGAAACCATCTAACACGAAGCCTGCGGTGCGCGCATCTTCTTGGCCGATTCGTCCTTGAACCAAAGACACCATCAAACCGTCATCAACTAATTCGCCACGGTCCAACACTGTTTTTGCCGCACGACCAACTACTGAATCTTGCTTTACCGCGTTGCGCAACATCTCGCCAGTTGAAATATGTGGGACTGCAAAATATTTTGCGAGTCGAGCACTCTGCGTGCCTTTGCCGGCGCCTTGACGACCGAACATTATTATTCTCACTCCAGCACTCATGAGTTTTTATTCCGATCCTGTGGCCAATAAAACGTTGTTCGTCGCTACGTGATTCGCAATTATTGCTTTAGGAAACCTTCATAATTTCGTTGCATGAGCTGACTATCGATCTGGCGCATCAGTTCAAGTGCAACACCGACCGCAATCAAAACCGTTGTGCCTGCGAATGGGAAAGAACTCACGTTTCCGACCCACAAAACTATGTACGGCAAGATCGCAATTACCGCAACAAAAGTTGCACCTGGCAACGTGATGCGATTGACGGTCTTGGCCAAGAATGATTCGGTCTGCTGACCCGGACGAATACCGGGGATAAACCCGCCCTGCTTACGCAACTGATCGGCTTGACGAATCGGGTCAAACGCAATCGAGTTATAGAAATAAGCAAAAGCAATAATCAAAAGTGCAAAAACCGTCACATACAAAAGGTTCTGACTGTTGATCAAGTATTGATCCACGAAGCGAGCGATTGAACCGCGCCAGCCTTCACCGCTGCCCAACATGTTCGACATCAAAACTGGCAACAGCAACACCGAGCTTGCAAAGATGATCGGCACAACACCCGATTGGTTTACTTTTAACGGAATATAAGTGCTTTGCCCGCCGTACATTTTGCGACCAACAACTCGTTTGGCAAATTGCACCGGCAGACGACGCTGACCCAACTCAACTCGAACAACAGCGAAAATAATCGCGATCGTCAACGCCACCAAGATTGCGAACACAACTGTTTTGCGTGTCTGCAGAAGCGAGTAATAGCCGTATGGTAAGTCGCTGACCACCGAGGCAAAAATAACCATCGACATACCGTTTCCAATACCGCGTTGGCTGATCAACTCTCCGAGCCACATCAAAAGTGCTGTACCTGCAACCAACGATGGAATCACAAGCAACGCTCTTGGCATAAACGGATCGAGCAAAACAACATCTGGTGTATTACCGCTTGCTCCGAAAAAAGCCGAGCCCCGACCTTGGCCGAAGATAAACGTCAGACCAGCACCCTGCAACGTGGCGATACCAATTGCCACATAGCGAGTCCATTGAGTAATTTTTCGTTGACCAGTTGCCCCTTCTTGCTGCCACTGTTCAAGCTTGGGAATCACGACCGTCAAAACCTGCATGATGATGCTGGCTGTGATGTACGGCATGATTCCGAGAGCAAAAATCGAGAAACTGCCAAACGCGCCGCCCGAAAACAAGTTCAAGAAACCGAGTGCACCTTGAGACTTAGAGGCTTCACGCAATTGGCTCACGGCTTGGGCATCTACACCCGGCACTCGCAGCGAAACACCAAGTCGATATATGAGCAGCATCGCCAAAGTAAACAGAATCTTGTTGCGAAGTTCTGTGACCTTAAAGATGTTGCCAATTTTTGCCAAGATGATTCCTCTTTTTTATATAAGCAGGACGATTCGAACTGTACTAGCGGTTGGTGAACTGACTGCCCTTGGCTGGAGGTCGCACGCCCTTGAATGATGGTGGCAAGATAACTACTGACCCACCCGCAGCGACAATTGCTTCTTGTGCCGACTTCGAAACTGCGTGAGCCGAGACTTTTACTGCACGAGTGATTTTGCCGCGACCCAGAACTTTAATCATCTGGCCTTTGTGCGCAACTCCACCCGATACAAGTTTCGCTGGATCTACTTCGCTCGCGCCAAGTGAATCAATCGCGTCAAGGTTTACCGCGTAGTACTCAACACGGAAGGGGTTATTGAAACCCTTCAACTTTGGTACGCGTTGCTTAAGTGGCATTTGTCCACCTTCGAAACCGCGGGCAACTGTGTTACGTGCGTATTGACCTTTGGTACCACGACCTGCAGTTTTTCCGCCCTTGCCGCCGGTTCCACGACCGACACGCTTTGGCTTCTTACGTGCTCCGTAGCGAGGCCCGATTTGATCTACGCGCATGTTTATGCTCCTTTTCGCGTTACTTCAATAAGGTGAGGAACTCGCGCGATCATGCCACGAATTTCTGGACGATCTGGAAGAGTGTTGACGTCACCGATTTTGCGCAAACCGAGCGCGCGCATTGTCGCTTTTGTTTTTGGCATGATGCCAATTTGTGAGCGCACTTGCCGCACGACAACTGTTGGACCAGTGTGGGTCTTGCGAGTCGCTTTAACTGCGACCGCTTTTTTTGCCACAGCTTTCTTCGCTGGTTTTGCTGCTTTTTTTGTAACGGCCATGTTTACTTAGCTCCAAGACTCGAAATTGTCTTCTTGCGTTCTGTGTAAGCACGCAACATACCTTTTGGTACGAAATCTTCAGCTGGCAAACCACGACGCTTTGCTACCTCGTCAGGACGTTGCAAGCCCTTCAAACCATTGATAGTTGCTCGAGCAACGTTGATCGCATTTGGCGAACCTAAAACTTTTGCCAAAACGTCTTTGATTCCTGCTTCTTCAAGAATGATTCGTGCTGCACCACCGGCGATAACACCGCAACCAGGCGCTGCTGGCTTCAGCATTACGCGACCAGCACCATTAACGCCGATTGTTGCATGCGTGATCGTTGTTCCAGCAAGGGCCACATGAAAAATGTTTCGCTTTGCCTCTTCGGTGCCCTTTTGAATTGCCAATGGCACTTCTTTTGCTTTGCCATAACCAAGACCTACTCGACCGTTGCGATCGCCAACTACAACAAGTGCGGTAAACGAGAATCGACGACCACCCTTAACAACTTTGGCTACACGATTGATGTGTACAACGCGAGACTCGCCGATTTCTCCGACCTTTGCTGGCGGACGTGGCTCACGCTTCTCGCGTGGCTCACGACGATCGCGTCGTTCACGACGACCGGTCTCTTCTGTGCCAGGGATTGCAGGAATCTGATTTACATCGGTCATTTAGAACTCCAAGCCTTCTTCTCGAGCAGCTTGTGCTGCTGCTGCAATACGACCGTGATACAAAAATCCACCGCGGTCATAAACAACTTTTGTAACTCCGGCCTGTTTGGCGCGTTGCGCAACTGCCTTGCCGACTCGCGCTGCAGCCTCGACTGTCGAACCAGATCCTGATTTGCGAAAGTCTGCTTCAAGCGAAGATGCAGCCGCAATAGTTCGACCGGCATCATCATCGATCAACTGTGCTGACAAGTGCTTGTTGCTGCGGAAAACTGCCAAACGTGGACGTTCTGCAGTGCCATGAATCTTTTTGCGCACGCGTCGCTGACGACGCAAGCGTCCTGAGTGTCGTTTTGCTGCTGTGTTAGCCATGGTTAAGTCAGTCTCCTATTTACTTCTTGCCGGTCTTGCCGGCCTTGCGACGGACACGCTCGTTCAAGTAACGAACACCCTTGCCCTTGTAAGGCTCTGGTTTGCGCATGTTACGAATGTTTGCTGCAACTTGGCCGACAGCTTCTTTGTCATTGCCCTTGATAACGATTTGTGTTTGTGCAGTTACTTCAAAAGTTACGCCTTCAGGCGCTGTGTAGACGATCGGGTGAGAAAAACCAAGTGCCAACTTCAACTTGTTTGGACCCTGTGCTTCTGCACGGTAACCAACGCCTTGAATGTCGAGCGCCTTCGTATATCCCTGAGTTACACCAATAATCATGTTGGACAACAAAGTGCGAGCCAAACCATGTCGTGATCGAGCGTCGCGCTCGTCATTTGCTCGATCAACGAACAAATTGTTTTCTTCGCGACGTGCAGAAACACCAACTGGGAGATCTCGCTTCAAAGTGCCTTTTGGACCTTTGATCGTCACTGCTGCGCCAGAGATCGTTACTTCGACCCCTGTCGGCACTGCGAGTGCTGATTTTCCTATGCGTGACATTTTGTTTCTCCGTTCGACTTTCTGATTACCACACGAAACACATGACTTCGCCACCGACGTTGCGCTTGCGCGCTTCGCGGTCCGTCATGAGTCCGTGACTTGTTGACAAAACTGCTACTCCAAGACCACCAAGTACACGTGGTACTTCGGTCGCTGCACGATAAACGCGCAAGCCTGGTGTTGAAATTCGCTTGATTCCAGAGATCGTGCGTTGACGATCTGAACCATATTTCATTGTGATCTTCAATGCCTTGCCAGAACCTTGCGTGTCTTGAACTACTGCATAATCTGCAATGAAACCTTCACGCTTGAGAACTTCTGCAAGAGCAGACTTTTGTTTCGACGCAGGCATAAGCACTTCATTGCGCATCGCAACGTTTCCGTTACGAATGCGTGTGAGCATGTCGGCGATTGGGTCAGTCATCATGGGCGTTTACCAACTTGCCTTTGTGATACCAGGAATCTCACCAGCGTGCGCAAGCTCGCGGAAGCACAAACGACACAAACCAAACTTCTTGTATACCGAACGAGTTCGGCCACAACGTTGGCAGCGGGTATAACCGCGTACCTTGAACTTTGGCTTTGCCTCTGCTTTAATCCTGAGTGATTTTTTTGCCATATAAATTTGGTCTCCGTTAGTTCCGTAAAATTATTTCTTCTTCGACTTCTTGGCTTTAGTTACAGATGCTGGTACTTCGCCCTTGCGGAATGGAAAGCCAAAAGCATCAAGAAGTGCCTTTCCTGCTAAATCGCTGTTTGCGCTCGTCACAATCGTGATGTCCATACCGCGAGGTACGTCAACTTGCTCGATGCGAACTTCGATGAACGCGAGTTGCTCTGTCAAACCAAATGTGTAGTTGCCGTTTCCGTCCCACGACTTACCTGAGAGACCTCGGAAGTCGCGAATACGTGGAATCGCAACCGACAACAAGCGGTCGAAGAACTCCCACATACGGTCGCCACGCATCGTCACTTTGCAACCAATTGCTTGGTCTTCGCGCAACTTAAATGACGCAATCGCGATTCGTGATTTTGTGATCAATGGTTTCTGACCGCTAATCGCAGTCAAGTCGGCAACCGCACCATCAAGCAACGAGGCTTGTTGAGTGGCACGACCAACACCCATGTTGATCACGATCTTCTCGATCGTTGGTACCTGCATTGGGTTAGTTAATTCAAGCTGCTTCATCAAGTCAGCTCGAACTGAATTCAAATAGTGCGCTTTCATGCGCGGCATATATTTAGTTGCTGCAGCCATTAGATCTCTGCTCCGGTTTTCTTGGCAATTCGTATTTTCTTGCCTTTTTTGTCGACTTTGTAGGCAATCTTCGATCGCTTGCCACCGTTGTTAATCATCACGTTTGAAGCATGAATCGGCATCGGCTTTTCAATGATCTCGCTCTTGGTGTTTTGACCACGAGCAACCGTATGTCGCTTAGCCACGTTCACTTTGTCAATGATTACTTTGTTCTTCGCTGGAAGTACGGCCGAGATTGTGCCGGTCGCACCCTTGTCTTTGCCCGCGATCACAATCACGCTGTCACCTTTTTTAAGCTTCATGTCACAACACCTCCGGAGCAAGCGAAATAATTCGCATGAACTTTTTGTCGCGCAACTCTCGTCCGACTGGTCCGAAAATTCGGGTTCCACGCGGGGTCAAATCTTCTTTGATCAAGACTGCAGCGTTCTCGTCAAACTTGATGTAACTGCCATCAGGTCGACGCTTTTCTTTCGCCACGCGTACAACAACACAGCGAACAACTTCACCTTTTTTAACTGCCGCACCTGGGATTGCATCTTTTACGGTGCCAATGAAGACATCGCCGATTGATGCATAACGACGACGTGTACCGCCGAGCACCTTGATCACGAGAACTTCACGCGCACCGCTGTTATCAGCAACGCGGAGTCGGGTTTCTTGTTGAATCACTTTGCACGCTCCAAAATCTCGACTACGCGCCAACGCTTGAGTTTTGACATTGGGCGAGTTTCCATAACGCGAACGCGATCGCCAATTTTTGCGTCGTTGGCCTCATCGTGCGCGTAAAGCTTCTTTGTTCGTGTAACAAACTTTTCGTACTTCTTGTGACGAATGCGCTCAACAATTGCAATGACAATCGTCTTGTTCATCTTGTTCGACACGACTACGCCCTCTCGCGATTTGCGAAGGTTGCGCTCTGGTGTAACTGGTGTTGCTTCGGCCATGATCTTGCTCACTTCCCTGCAGCTTCTGCAGCGACAATTTCTCGCTCACGAATCAACATGCTGATTCGGGCGATTTGACGACGTGCTTTCGTGATTGCCGCAGTGTCATCAAGTTGACCCGTTGCATTACGAAAACGAAGATTAAGTGCTTCTTGCTTTGTGGCGCGCAACTCTTCGACGAGTGTTGCGAGATCCATTTCACGAAGTTCAGTCAGTTCGCGTGCCATGTCAGATCGCCTCATTTCGAGAAATAATGCGGGTTTTGATCGGCAATTTCTGCGCTGCACGACTCAGAGCCTGATGCGCAGTTGCGGCAGTTGGGTAAGAAAGTTCGAACAAAACGCGACCTGGCTTCACAACAGCTACCCACAACTCTGGGTTGCCCTTGCCCGAACCCATGCGAGTTTCTGCAGGCTTCTTGGTCACCGATTTATCTGGAAATACGTTGATCCAAACTTTTCCGCCGCGCTTAATGTGACGAGTCATCGCAATACGTGACGCTTCAATCTGACGAGCAGTGATCCAACCCGGTTCAAGAGCCTGAATGCCATATTCACCGAATGCGAGTTCGTTCGCACCCTTTGAAATGCCGTTCATGCGACCGCGGTGTTGCTTGCGGTGCTTAACTTTGCGTGGTTCTAACATGACTCTTTATACCTCTCGCTTAAAGTGAGGAGTTTCGTGGCTGTCATGACTACGACGTTGAATATCTTCTTCTTCGTCCAACAAGCGCTCGAACTCTGGGTCAGCTTCCTTGACCAACGGAGCCAATGCCACGTCGTCAACTTCAGCGGCTTTCGGGCCAGCTGACGTCACTACTTTGCGTGCAGCATCAGAGTGACCTGATGTCTCACCGGCTGCCATCGCTGCTTCTCGCGCAATGCGATCGTCGGTCTGTGCTTTGTAAGGAAGAATCTCGCCCTTGTAAAGCCAAACTTTGATTCCGATTCGACCAGCAGTTGTTGCAGCTTCACGGAAGCCGTAGTCAATATTCGCACGAAGTGTGTGTAGCGGAACGCGGCCTTCGCGATACCACTCACGACGGCACATTTCTGCACCACCAAGACGACCTGAACACTGAACACGAATACCTTGAACGCCTTGCTTCTGCGCGTTTTGTACTGCACGCTTCATTGCACGACGGAAAGCAATTCGGTTTACCAACTGGTCTGCAACACCCTGAGCAACAAGTGCTGCGTCAAGTTCTGCATCGCGAATTTCGGTGATGTTCAATTGAACTTTGTTGTTTCCTGTCAACGCAGTGAGACCAGCGCGAAGTTCTTCAGCTTTTTGACCTTTGCGACCAATCACAATTCCTGGACGTGCGGTGTGAACGTCAATTCGAAGTTTGTCGCGAGTGCGCTCGATTTCGATGCGGCTTACAGCAGCATCTGACAGTTGCACTTTGAGATAGTCACGAATCTTCCAGTCTTCGGTGAGATACGCCTTGTAGTCCTTGGTGCTGAACCACTTGCTCTTCCAGTCGGTTGTTACACCAAGGCGAAAGCCGTATGGATTGATCTTTTGGCCCATTTACTTCTCCGTCACTGTTTCGTTTTCGGCATCATCTGACACTTGCGCGTCAGTCGATGAATCTTTTGACTTTTGTGCTCGGGCACGGCTTGCTTCAACACGACTGCGACGTTGTGAAGCCTGTGCTCCACCGCGTGACTCGCTTTGTATTTCGCGAACAGCAAGTGCAGCATCGCTCAATTTGTCAACCACGATTGTGACGTGACTTGTGCGCTTGAAAATTGCAGCCGAGCTACCTTTAGCGCGGGGACGGAATCGCTTCAAAGTCGGGCCACCATCGGCGTAGCAGGCCTTGATGTAGAGCTCTTCGGCGTTTTGCGAGAAGTTGTTGGTTGCATTGGCTACTGCCGATGCCAAAAGTTTGCGCACGATGTGAGCCGAGTCACGATCTGTCAATTGCAACAAGTTGTCGGCCGAACGAACATCCATGCCGCGCACGAGGTTCAACACAACGCGCACCTTTGATGGCGACAAACGAGCGAAACGCGCTGAAGCGCGATAACCACTTGAGACACCAGCAACGCGAGTTGCTTCGTTGAGTTTTGGACCGGTCATGGTTTACCTGCTGCCGCGGCTGCTGCTGCAGCTGCTTTTTCTTGGCTCTGGTGAAACTTGAAAGTACGTGTTGGTGAGAACTCGCCGAGTTTGTGACCAACCATCGACTCAGTTACATAAACAGGCACGTGCTTGCGTCCATCATGAACGGCAAATGTGTGACCAAGCATGTCTGGAATGATCGTGCTACGACGTGACCAAGTCTTGATCACTTTGCGATCGCCACTGGCGTTCATCTCATCCAACTTCTTAAGAAGGTGCTCATCAACAAACGGACCTTTTTTGAGACTGCGTGACATTTAGTTAACCTCTTGACTTTCCTGATCGGCGACGACGAACAATCATCTGTTGTGAAGACTTGTTCTTGTCGCGAGTACGACGCTCTGGCTTACCCCATGGTGAAACAGGTGGACGACCGCCCGAAGTTTTACCTTCGCCACCACCGAGTGGGTGGTCGACTGGGTTCATTACAACACCGCGTGATTGTGGACGAACACCCTTCCAACGATTACGACCGGCCTTACCAATCTTGATCTGCTCGTGTTCTGCGTTGCCGATTTCGCCAACAGTTGCACGACAGTCAATTGGAATTCGACGCATTTCGCTCGAAGGCATACGCAAAGTTGCATATAGTCCTTCTTTTGCTACGAGCTGCACTGCCATTCCGGCTGAGCGAGCAATTTTGCCACCTTGACCAGGACGCATTTCAATGTTGTGCACTGTTGTACCAACTGGCATGTAACGAAGTGGCAACGCATTGCCAACAATGATGTCGGCCTTTGGGCCGCTCTCGACTTTTGCGCCGACTTCTAAACCTTTTGGCGCAAGAATGTACGCCTTTGTTCCGTCTGCGTAATGCAACAATGCAATTCGACAAGTGCGGTTCGGGTCATATTCAATTGCGGCTACTTTTGCGACGCAGTCGTCTTTGCCGCGCTTGAAGTCAACCATTCGATACTGCTGTTTGTGACCGCCACCTTGGTGACGCGAAGTAATTCGACCTGCTGAGTTGCGACCGCCGCGAGATGGCTTCGGTGCCAACAATGATTTTTCTGGTGTCGTCTTCGTGATCTCACTGAAGTCTGAAACAGTTTGAAAGCGGCGACCAGGGCTGGTCGGGCGGCGTTTACGAATTGGCATCTTGGGTCGTCCTTTTAATTAGTTCTCAAACAACGGGATCTGATTTCCCGCTTCCAAAGTCACAAGTGCATGCTTCGATCCGTCACGAACACCAATGCGGTTCGTGCCACGAGTAATGCGGCGCTTGCCCAAACGGTTAATCGTGTTTACGCGTCGAACCTTCACACCCCAAATTGATTGAACCGCATCGCGAATCTCTGGCTTTGTCGCCAATGGGTGAACTTCGAATGTGTATGTTCCCTTGTCGATCAACGAGTAACTCTTCTCGCTAACAACTGGGCGCAGAATAATGTCGCGTGGGTCTTTCACTTTGCAGCCTCCATCGTTGGCAGGCTCGCCTTGGTGAAGACGATCCAGTCATTGCACAAAATGTCGTATGCGTTGAGTTCGGCAGTGCTCAACACTTGAACTTCTTTGAGATTGCGGAAGCTCTTCCATGCGGTCTCATCTTTGCGTTCGAGCACGATCAAAACGCGCTCTGAAACACCGATGCTCTTCAGGGCTGCCGTTGCCGACTTGGTGCTTGGCTCTGCAAAGCTCCACTCTTCAACAACCACAACTTTGTTTTCGCTCATGCGATCTGAGAGGGCCGAACGCAAAGCAAGTTGAACCATCTTCTTTGGTGTGCGCTGCGAGTACTTACGAGGCTTTGGTCCGAGTGCAACACCGCCACCACTGAAATGCGGTGCACGAATCGAACCTTGACGGGCGTTACCGGTGCCCTTTTGCTTGAACGGCTTCTTACCGCCACCACGAACTTCTGAGCGAGTTTTTGTACTCTGTGTGCCCGAGCGACGATGCGCAAGCTGAGCAACAACAACTTGGTGCAAGACCGGAATGTTTGGCGTGATGCCGAAAACCGAATCAGAAACTTCAACTGAAGATGCTTTCTTGCCTGCAGCATTTTTCATTTCAATCTTTGCCATGACTACTCCTTGGCCTTGCCCTTGACGGCGTTACGAATAATCACGACGCCGCCGTTTGGACCTGGAACCGAACCTTTGACGAGCAACAAGTTGCGCTCAAGATCTGCTTGTACTACTTCAAGATTCAAAGTCGTTACTTGTTGGTGACCCATGTGACCCGACATTCGCAAACCTTTGAATACTCGGCCTGGGAATGTGCAAGAACCAATTGATCCAGGAGCACGATGGTGCTTGTGGTTACCGTGACTCGCGCCTTGACCACCGAAGTTGTGGCGCTTCATCGTTCCGGCGAAACCTTTACCGCGACTCACCGCTGTTACGTCAACTCTCTCGCCAACTGCCAAAGTGTCGACTTTGATCTCTTGGCCAATTTCAAAACCGTCCACTGAATCAAGACGCAACTCAACAAGTCGACGTCCGGCTGCAACATTGCGTGTGCCGCTCTTTGGTGCGTATTGCCCCGCTTCGGCCTTGTTCATTTTCTTGACATCACGTTGGCCGTAAGTTACTTGCAGCGCTGTGTAGCCATCTGTCAAACCTGTTTTTACCTGCACGATGCGAGCTGGCTCAATGCGCAGCACAGTTACAGGCACGACTCGTTGGTCGTCACCCCAAACTTGTGTCATGCCGACCTTTTCGCCGACGATCGCTTTTTGTGCCATAAGGCCAAACCCTTTTTATTCAAAATTGTTTATGAAATAATTCGTTTATTCGCACAAATGCTCCGCAGGCCATGGCCGCGCGGAGCACTCTTATATTTTTCGCTGTGAGGTACCCGCGAAACTCTCGGGCGCACACAGACATCAATTTTTTGAATTGATCTCTTCGTTTAAAAACCAATCGGCTTACGCCCATCGGGTCTTCTAACGAAGTGTTTACTCTATCCCCCTAGATCGCAGTCCCCAAACGGCAAAACCCGAAAAAATCGAGGAAAATTAAGGATTTTTGAGGGGTCCAGGCAAATTTGGACTATTCAGATCGAGCGATCAAAGTCGCCTCAAAAGTAAGCCTTTTGCCGTCTCTGAGTATCTCAATTTTGACCGTTTGGCCAGGCTCTGCGTCTCGAATCGCAGCTACTAAACCCGCTTGTCCATCAATTGGCTCACCGTCAACGGCCAAGACTACGTCGTCTATCAGGATTCCCGCTTTGTCTGCAGGCGAACCTGCTTGAACGTCAGTGATGATTGCTCCCTGACCGCCGTCTTCGCGAGCGGCAAGTCCTACGCCTAGAAATCCATCGTCACGCACAACTCCATTTGCTTGTTTGCGCAACTGTTCTATAACAATCAAAACTTCGTCTACAGAAATTGAAAAGCCAATGTTGTTCGCTGCCGAAGTTGAATCACCTCGAGCCACCGCGGTGTTGATGCCAACCACTTCACCCTTGAGGTTGACCAAAGGCCCGCCTGAGTTACCCGATGAAATCGCTGCATCGGTCTGAATCAAACTATTGAGAGCTCCTGAATCTGTTTCAATCGTGCGCTTCAACGCCGAGACAATGCCCGAAGTTACAGTCGGCCCACCATCAAGGGCCAAGGCATAGCCAATCGCAATGACTGCGTCACCAATTTGCACGCTGCCTGGCTTGGCAAAAGTCGCTGCAACTAAACCGGTCGCATCAATTTTTAATAGTGCAAGATCATTACCCAAGTCACTAGCCAAAATTTTTGCCACGCGCGGTTCAGTTTCGCCGGCAAATCGAACCACTACTTCACTCGCATCTTCAACAACATGCGCATTCGTCAGAATCTGGCCATCAGAAGTCAACACAACACCAGTGCCTACTCCACGACCGCCACCGAAGTCGTCACTTACAGTCGTCGAAATTGTCACGACACTATTCGCTAGACGCGCTGCCACTTTGGCGATCGCCGAATCAGTAAGTTCGTTTTCACCAGACGAAACAACTACTGGTGCCGAAGTAATCTGCGACGACGAATCGTTGCCTTGCAAATCCACAAGGTTTGCATCTTGCGCTATATAAGTTCCGATAATGCCGCCGAACAAACCAAACACCGCTGCAACAAGCACAACTCCAAAGCGTCGACGCGGCGACCGACCTGATTCGTCGTGATTTTGCGACGGCAAATCTGATTGCACCGGCAATTGCGGTGGTGGAAACTGTGACGACGGAAACTGTGTCGAGTTCTCGTTGAAGTCGCTCATGACTTAAGACTAACGCTGCGTAAATTGCTCGTCTCGGAGACGAATTTCACGGACTAAATATGCTTAGGCGTTTTGAATCTTGATTTCGATGTCAACGCCAGCAGGCAACTCTAAACGCTGAAGGCTGTCGATTGTCTTGGCGTTTGGATCAACGATGTCAATCAAGCGCTTATGGATTCGCATCTCAAAGTGCTCTCGCGAGTCTTTGTCAACGTGTGGTCCACGAATAACCGTGAAACGATGCTTGTCCGTTGGCAATGGAATCGGACCACGCACCGTCGCACTCGTTCGAGTCACAGTCTCAACGATCTTCTTTGCAGAGTCGTCGATGTTCTGGTGATCAAACGCCTTGAGACGGATACGGATGCTTTGTGCCATCAGCGTGAACTAGTTCTTGACGATCTACTTGAGGATCTTAATTACGCGACCGGCGCCAACTGTGCGGCCACCTTCACGAATTGCGAAGCGAAGACCTTCGTCCATGGCAATTGCTTTGCCAAGTTCAACTGTCATTACAACGTTGTCGCCAGGCATAACCATTTCTGTGCCCTTTGGCAATTCAACTGTGCCCGTTACGTCAGTTGTTCTGAAGAAGAACTGTGGTCGGTAGTTGTTGAAGAAAGGCTTATGGCGTCCGCCTTCTTCTTTCTTCAATACGTAGACCTGACCTTCGAAGTTCGTGTGCGGGGTGATTGACCCTGGAGCACACAACACTTGGCCACGCTCAACTTCTTCTTTTTTGGTACCGCGAAGAAGCGCACCAATGTTGTCGCCTGCTTGACCTTCGTCGAGCAACTTACGGAACATTTCTACTCCGGTGCAAACAGTCTTTTGTGTGTCACGAAGACCAACGATTTCGATTTCGTCTCCTGTGTGTACTTTGCCCTGCTCAACTTTGCCGGTGACAACAGTGCCACGACCAGTGATCGTGAATACGTCTTCAATCGGCATGAGGAATGGCTTATCAAGTTCACGCTTTGGCTCTGGGATCGACTTGTCACATGCAGCCATGAGTTCCATGATCTTTTCTTGCCAAGCAGCATCGCCTTCAAGGGCTTTGAGCGCTGACACGCGAACTACTGGGCAGTTCTTTCCGTCGAACTCGTAGGAAGTGAGCAAGTCGCGAACTTCTTCTTCAACAAGTTGCAACATTTCTTCGTCCTCAACTGAGTCTGACTTGTTGAGCGCAACCACGATGTATGGAACACCGACTTGCTTTGCGAGCAACACGTGCTCACGAGTTTGTGGCATTGGGCCGTCAGTTGCAGCTACTACCAAGATCGCACCGTCTACCTGAGCAGCACCAGTGATCATGTTCTTGATGTAGTCAGCGTGACCTGGCATGTCAACGTGTGCGTAGTGACGATTCTCTGTGTTGTACTCAATGTGAGCGATCGAGATCGTAATACCGCGAGCTTTTTCTTCTGGAGCCTTGTCGATTTGATCGAACGGCGTGTAGTCGGCAAGACCCTTGCTGGCAAGCGTCTTTGAAATTGCCGCTGTAAGAGTTGTCTTACCGTGGTCAATGTGGCCCATCGTTCCAATGTTGACGTGTGGCTTGTTGCGCTCAAATTTCGCTTTGCTCATTGTTCTTCTCTCCTGTTATCGCTGGTTACTGTTAAAACTCTGGCTTGCTCGGTTATTCGCCGCGCACGCGCTTAATAATTTCGATTGATATTGCTTCGGGCACTTGCTGATACGAATGAAACTGCATCGTGTAAGTCGCACGCCCTTGAGTGCGAGAACGCAGGTCTGTACTGTATCCGAACATTTCGGAAAGCGGAACCTGCGACTTGACGATTTGTGCGTTTCCGTTAGCTTCCATGCCTTCGATGCGGCCTCGGCGGCTTGAAAGGTCGCCAATTACGTCGCCCATGTAGTCCTCTGGGGTCACAACTTCAACAGCCATAATCGGCTCCAAAAGGACCGGTCGAGCCAACTGTGCGGCCTTTCGGAACACCATTTGACCAGCGATCTTGAACGCCATTTCGCTTGAGTCCACGTCGTGGTATTGACCGTCAACCAAAGAAACTTTTACGTCCACTGTTGGGTAACCCGCAAGCACGCCAGCGTCAAGTGCCGACTGAATACCTTGGTTTACTGGCTGAATGTATTCACGCGGAATACGGCCGCCGGTGATTTCGTCTTCGAACTGATAACCGCCACCAGGACCACTCGGTTCAATGGTGACTTTTACAACCGCGAATTGACCCGAACCACCAGTTTGCTTGATGTGTCGGTATTCGATGTTTTCAATCTTCTTGGTTACAGTCTCGCGATAAGCAACTTGTGGCTTACCAACTGTTGCATCAACTGCGAACTCGCGTTGCATGCGGTCGACAAGAATTTCGAGATGCAACTCGCCCATTCCTGAAATTACAGTTTGACCTGTTTCTTCATCGGTTCGAACTCTGAATGTTGGGTCTTCGTCAGACAACGACTTCAACGCTTTACCAAGTTTGTCTTGGTCATTTTTTGTTTTTGGCTCAATGGCAACGTGGATAACTGGTTCTGGGAAAATCATTCGTTCGAGAACGATTGGATTTCCGCGATCGCAAAGAGTGTCGCCGGTGGTTACGTCTTTGAAGCCAAGGCCAGCAACGATGTCGCCTGCCATTGCGAATTCAATGTCTTCACGTTGGTTCGCATGCATCAACAACAAACGGCCGACGCGCTCACGCTTTTCTTTTACTGAGTTGAAAACTTCATCACCTTTGGTGATCGTGCCCGAATAAACGCGGAAGTATGTCAAGCGGCCAAACGGGTCAGCAACAATCTTGAACGCAAGTGCCGAGAAAGGTGCTTTCTCGTCGGCTTCGCGTGTCAAGTTTTCGTCACCGTTTGTGCTGGTGCCAACTGCAGGCGGAATGTCCAAAGGACATGGCATGTAGTCAACAACTGCATCCAACATCTGCTGTACGCCTTTGTTTTTGAAAGCTGAACCACAAAGAATTGGCACGAAACTGAAAGCCAAAGTGCCCTTGCGAATGCCCATGCGAAGATCTTCTTCACTGAGATTGTCGTTGAGCAAGAACTTCTCCATCAATTGTTCGTCCTCTGACGCAACAAGGTCTAACAACTCGGCGCGATACTCCTTGGCTTTGTCGAGGTACTCGGCCGGAATTTCTTCTTCGCGGTATTCAGAATCTTTCTCGTCGCCGTCCCAAACAATTGACTTCATTTTTACGATGTCAATCAAACCCTTGAAGTTGGCTTCCCCGCCATATGGCAATTGCAAAACAGCAGGCACCGCTTGGAGGCGGTCTTTGATCATGTCGAGTGTGCGATAGAAGTTTGCGCCCGTGCGGTCCATTTTGTTGATGAAACACATACGCGGAACCTTGTATTTGTTGGCCTGACGCCACACGGTCTCGGTTTGTGGCTCAACGCCAGCAACCGAGTCGAACACCGCAACGGCGCCGTCGAGAACACGCAATGATCGTTCTACTTCAATTGTGAAGTCAACGTGACCCGGGGTGTCGATGATGTTGATGCGATGGCCGCGCCAAACTGCAGTTGTTGCAGCCGAAGTAATTGTGATGCCGCGCTCTTGCTCTTGCACCATGAAGTCCATGACGGCTGCACCTTCGTGCACTTCGCCGATCTTGTATGTCTTGCCGGTGTAGTAAAGAACTCGCTCAGTAGTAGTTGTCTTGCCGGCGTCGATGTGCGCCATGATGCCGATATTTCGGTACTTATCAAGTGGATACTCGCGTGATGGCATGGGGGTGTACCTATTAACTCGTTCTGCTGATTACCAGCGGTAGTGAGCGAACGCTTTGTTCGACTCGGCCATCTTCTGCATGTCTTCGCGCTTTTTCATCGATGCGCCAAGACCATTTGAAGCGTCCATCAATTCACTTGCAAGACATTCGGCCATTGTCTTCTCACGGCGACTGCGTGCGTTTTCAACGATCCAACGAATTGCCAATGTTGTCGCACGACGTGGTCGCACTTCAACCGGAACTTGATATGTTGCGCCACCAACACGGCGACTGCGAACTTCTAGCGGTGGCTTCACATTGTCAACTGCGCGCTTGACTGCAGTAAGCGGCTCGGCACCCATTTTTGCTTCCATGACTTTCATTGCGTCATAAACAATTGATTCAGCGATGCTCTTTTTGCCGTGCAACATCACTTTGTTGACGATTTGAGTTACGAGCGCTGAGCGATAAACAGGATCTGCTGCGAATTCGCGACGCGCGACTGGACCTTTACGTGGCATAGATCAATCCTTTATTTCTTCTTCGCGCCGTAGCTACTGCGCGATTGCTTACGATCTTTTACGCCGGCAGCATCAAGTGCGCCGCGAATAACTTTGTAACGAACACCTGGCAAGTCACGAACACGACCACCACGCACAAGCACGATCGAGTGCTCTTGCAAGTTGTGGCCCTCACCCGGAATATAGGCAGTAATTTCAACACCACTCGTCAAACGAACTCGAGCAACTTTGCGCAACGCTGAGTTTGGCTTCTTTGGAGTAGTCGTGAAAACGCGGGTGCACACACCACGACGTTGAGGAGAACCCTTGAGCGCAGGCGTCTTGGTCTTTGAAGACTTCGAGCTTCGACCCTGACGGATCAACTGTTGAATTGTGGGCACGCAAACGACCTTTTCTGAAATTGCTTTAATGAAAACTGACTACTCAAAACCACCCCAAACGGGACAGTGAATACTACGGTTCAACGCCTCGTCTCGGCAACCTGCCAAGACTCGGCTATTGACCGTCTATTGAGCAATCTCGCTATCTGAACCGCCGTCTAATTCGGCTGAAATGCTTGAATCAGCGACGTCTTGGACAGACTCGGTTTCAACTGTCTGCGCTACGACTTCGTCTGACTCGGCAACGATCTCGTCAACCTGCTCATCGGCAACATAGTTACCTTGCAGGCCAGCCAAGTATGCCGCTGGGTCAGCTTCGTCGTCGCTTGAGTAATAAGGCATCGGCACGTAATCTGGCGCGCTGACATCAAACAAGTTGTAACGATCCATTCCGGTACCGGCTGGGATCAACTTACCGATGATGATGTTTTCTTTCAGACCAACCAGGTGATCTGACTTGCCATCAATTGCGGCTTCGGTCAGTACTCGAGTCGTTTCTTGGAAAGATGCTGCCGACAACCAAGACTCAGTTGCCAACGAAGCCTTCGTGATACCCATCAACTCTGGACGACCTTCGGCTGGCTTCTTGCCTGCTTCAACAATTGCACGGTTGACGTCGCGGAAATCTTTCGAGTCCGCGCGATGACCTGGCAAGAAGTGAGTGTCGCCTGGCTCTTGAACGCTGACGCGTCGAGTCATTTGACGAACAATCAACTCGATGTGCTTGTCGTGAATCGCCACACCTTGGTCGCGATAAACCCTTTGCACTTCTTCAACGAGATACTGCTGTGTCTCACGAATACCTTTGATCTGCATCAGTTCTTTTGGATCCAATGGGCCGTCAGTGACGCGGTCGCCCGCTTCAACATTTTGTCCATCTTTTACAAGTGGACGACTGCCGGTTGGCAAAATGATTTCGAGCTCTGCGCCTTGATCATCGATGAACTTGATTGGAATACCCTTGCCCTCGTCTTCGAGAATTCGGACAACTCCAGTTACTGGAACAAGTCGAGCAGAACCTTTTGGATTGCGTGCTTCGAAGAGTTCAACTACTCGTGGCAAACCACCAGCGATGTCTTTTCCTGCAACACCACCTGTGTGGAAGGTACGCATGGTCAACTGAGTACCAGGCTCACCGATTGATTGAGCAGCGATTACACCTACTGCTTCACCAAGTTCGATGTCTTTGCCGGTTGCCAATGAGCGTCCGTAGCACTTTGCACAAACGCCAACTTCGGCATCGCAAGTTACAACTGAACGCACACGTACTCGTGTCACCTTCGAGTCGTTTCGCAAAGTCGCCATCTCTTCGTCGCCAACGATTGTGTTGCGTGGCATGACTGAGCCGTCTGAAAGTTCGATGTCGTTGAGCAACGCGCGACCGAACAACTTCGTCTCAAGGTAGGCACGAGTGTTGGCAGTATCTGCCCCAACGTTTTCTACCCAAACACCAAGTGTCGTACCGCAATCGTCTTCACGAACGATCAACTCTTGAGCAACGTCATGCAAACGGCGGGTCAAATAACCCGAGTCAGCAGTACGAAGCGCAGTGTCTACAAGGCCCTTTCGAGCACCTGGAGTCGCGATGAAGTATTCAAGAGTTTGCAAGCCTTCACGGAAGTTGCTCTTGATCGGACGAGGAATCATGTCACCGCGAGGGTTGGCTACGAGACCACGCATACCTGCAATCTGACGCATCTGGGTCATGTTTCCACGAGCACCAGAGTTGATCATCATGTCGACTGGGTTGAAGCGCAATTCTTTGAATTCTTTTTCCATGGCTTGCTGAACATCTGAAGTTGCAGCAGTCCAAATTCGCACTTCTTGACTACGACGCTCACCATCGGTGATGATTCCGCGACGGAACTGGTTCTCGACTTTTTCTGCCTGCTTTTCGTAGTCGTCGAGAATGCCACGCTTGGCAACCGGCGTCTTTACGTCATCAACAGAAACTGTCAAACCTGATTGCGACGCGTAGCGATAGCAAAGGTTCTTAATCGCATCGAGAGACGAAGCAATAACAGCCTTTGGATAGTTGTCGCTGAGTCGTTCTACGATCACACCGAATTCTTTTTTCTTAACCGGTGCTGTGATGTGACCAAACTGCTTCGAGAAGTCAGCAGGCAACACTTCTTCGAACAACATGCGACCTGCAGTTGTTTCGAAATATGTCGTACTACCGTCTTCGGCTTTTTCAAGCACCTTGATCTTGGCGTGAAGTTTGAGGCCACCCTCGTCAAGAGCGCGAGTGATCTCCCACATCGACTTGAAGACGCGACCCTCGCCGGTCAAACCAGCATCATCACGTGTCAAATAAAAGCCACCGATTACAAGGTCCTGTTGCGGTGTAACAATTGGTCGACCAGAAGCTGGTGACAAAATGTTGTTCGCCGAAAGCATCAAAACTCGTGCTTCTGCTTGCGCTTCAACTGAGAGCGGCAAGTGAACTGCCATTTGGTCACCGTCGAAGTCGGCGTTGAACGCTGTACATACGAGTGGGTGCAAGTGAATTGCTTTGCCCTCAACAAGTACTGGCTCGAACGCTTGAATTCCGAGGCGGTGCAAAGTCGGCGCGCGGTTAAGCAACACCGGATGTTCTTTGATCACTTCTTCAAGCACGTCCCAAACTTGCGGACGACGACGCTCAACCATGCGCTTGGCAGACTTGATGTTCTGCGCAAGTTGCTGATCAGCAAGTCGCTTCATTACGAATGGTTTGAACAATTCGAGTGCCATCAACTTTGGCAAACCACATTGCTGAAGTCGCAGAGTTGGTCCGGCCACGATTACTGAACGACCCGAGTAGTCAACGCGCTTGCCCAACAAGTTCTGACGGAATCGACCTTGCTTGCCCTTCAAGCCATCTGAAAGCGACTTGAGTGGACGGTTACCCGGACCACTTACAGGGCGACCACGACGACCGTTGTCGAACAACGCGTCGGCTGCTTCTTGCAACATTCGCTTTTCGTTGTTGACGATGATCTCTGGCGCACCCAATTCGAGCAGGCGGCTCAAACGGTTGTTGCGGTTGATCACACGTCGGTAAAGGTCGTTTAAGTCTGAAGTTGCAAAGCGACCACCGTCAAGTTGCACCATCGGGCGCAACTCTGGCGGAATCACTGGAATCACATCAAGGATCATCGCTTTTGGATTGTTGACCAATCGCGCATCGCTGTCGCGACGGTTGAACGAAGCAACAATCTTCAAACGCTTAATCGCTTTTTGCTTGCGCTGTGTCGAGAGCGGCTTGCCGTTCAAACCGTTCATGATTGCGTCGCGCAAAATTACTTCTTCGGAATCAAAGTCGATTGTGTCGATCAGCACCTTGATCGCTTCTGCACCAGTACCACCAGTGAAATAATCTTCGTAGCGATCCTTGATTTCACGCCAAAGTTCTTCGTCGTCAATGATCATTCGTGGATGAAGCTTTTGGAAGGTTTCAAACGCACGCTCGAGACGGTCGAGATCTTTCGTGTGTCGATCACCGATCATCTGAATGTCTTTGTCGATCAACTTCTGGCGCGCACGAATGTCGCTCTCTTTTGCGCCATCTTTTTCAAGCTGCTTAAGTTCTGCCTCGGCGTCTTTCTGACGCAACTTGATCTCTTTTTCGCGTTGCTTGACCATCAATTCACGGTCTTCGAGATATTCTTTTTCGAGATCTGGCATTTCTTCGTGGCGCTTGTCAACATTGACTTCGCTTACCAACCACGCAGCAAAGTAAATAACTTTTTCAAGCTGTTTTGCTTTGATTTCTTCGCGCGACTCTAAACCGCCGAGCAAATATGCCAACCAGCTACGTGTACCGCGGAGATACCAAATGTGCACTACCGGTGCAGCAAGTTCGATGTGGCCCATGCGCTCACGTCGAACTTTTGAACGAGTTACTTCAACGCCGCACTTTTCGCAGATGATGCCCTTGAAACGAACGCGCTTGTACTTACCGCAATAGCATTCCCAGTCGCGGGTTGGTCCGAAGATTTTTTCGCAGAACAGACCGTCGCGCTCAGGGCGCAATGTTCGGTAGTTGATGGTCTCTGGCTTCTTAACTTCGCCACGCGACCAGTTGCGGATGTCATCGGCAGTTGCCAAACCGATGCGCAATTGCTGGAAGCTGTTGATGTCCAACTTGCGCTTGTTGTCGTCGATTACTACATCTGACATGTTGATGCCAACCCTTTCAAAGTGCTGCGATTAATCATTAGAAAGCCTTCTCTCGGCGACGCTCACGCTCGCGGTCATCTGCATCAGAACCGCGTTCGTTGCGGCTGATATCGATGCCAAGTTCGCGCACTGCAGTGAAGACTTCTTCGTCGAGATCTGTGAGCTCAACTTGCTTGCCTTCATGCGAAATAACTTCTACGTCGAGACAAAGTGCTTGCATTTCTTTCATCAACACTTTGAAACTTTCTGGAATACCAGGCTCTGGAATGTTGTCGCCCTTGACGATTGCTTCGTACACGCGAACACGTCCGAGTACGTCATCGCTCTTGATTGTCAAGAGTTCTTGCAAGCAATACGCAGCGCCGTAGGCCTCGAGTGCCCACACTTCCATTTCGCCGAATCGCTGGCCACCGAATTGCGCTTTGCCACCAAGTGGTTGCTGCGTGATCATCGAGTATGGACCAGTTGAACGAGCGTGAATCTTGTCGTCAACCAAGTGGTTGAGCTTCAAGATGTACATGTATCCAACTGTGATTGGGTTGTCGTATGGCAAACCTGTGCGACCGTTGCGCAAAACTGTTTTGCCATCGGTGCCGATCATTCGCTTGCCGTCTACTGATTCTGGGTTCAAGTTCTTGAGAATTGACTGAATCGTTGGGTGTGAACCGGCTTGATCGTCTTCGTCCCAATGTGCACCGTCGAATACTGGTGTTGAGATGAAAGTTGCCGGCGGTGTGGATGGACGAGTCTTTGACTCTGTTCCGCGAATCGGGTTCGCGCCCACAGCCTTCTGGTTCTTCTCGTCGTACCAACCCCATCTCGCGCAATAGCCAAGGTGGGCTTCGAGTACCTGACCGATGTTCATTCGGCTTGGTACACCAAGTGGATTCAAGATGATGTCTACAGGCGTTCCGTCTTCAAGATATGGCATGTCTTCGACAGGCAGAATCTTGGAGATAACACCCTTGTTTCCGTGACGCCCCGCGAGCTTGTCGCCGACGCTGATTTTGCGCTTTTGCGCCACGTGAATTTTTACGATTTGGTTTACACCTGGTGGCAACTCATCGCCTGGTTCGTCATCGCCTTCGGCAGCGCGCTTGAGAACTTTGACGTCAATAACTTTGCCACCTTCACCGTGTGGAACTTTAAGTGATGTGTCACGAACTTCTTTTGACTTCTCACCGAAAATTGCGCGCAACAAACGCTCTTCAGGTGTCAGTTCGGTTTCTCCCTTTGGAGTCACCTTGCCGACAAGAACGTCGCCAGGTCCTACTTCTGCGCCGACGCGAATGATTCCGCGATCGTCGAGGTCGGCAAGAATTTCTTCCGACAGGTTTGGAATGTCACGGCTGATTTCTTCTGCACCAAGTTTTGTGTCTCGGGCATCAACTTCGTATTCGTGAATGTGAATTGAAGTGAGCACGTCTTCTTTGACGAGACGCTCTGACAAAATGATTGCGTCTTCGAAGTTGTAGCCCTCCCATGGCATCAGCGCCACGAGCAAGTTCTTACCTAACGCAAGTTCGCCTTCGTCAGTGCTTGGACCGTCAGCAAGAAGGTCGCCCTTCTTGATTTTCTGTCCTTCTTTGACGCGAACAATTTGGTTGATGCAAGTGTCTTGGTTTGAACGCAAGAACTTATACAACTTGTGTTCGTGTTCACGCTTCGGCAGGTTTTCGTACTTGACAACAATTGTCGCGCCAGTAATTGACTCGACAACACCGTCATCTTTTGCCAAAACCAAGTCGGCTCCATCGCGTGCAGCACGGGCTTCAACACCGGTACCGATGTATGGCGCTTCGGCACGAATCAACGGCACTGCTTGACGTTGCATGTTTGCACCCATCAACGCACGGTTTGCATCGTCGTGTTCAAGGAACGGAATCAACGCAGTTGCGATTGAAACAATCTGCTTTGGTGAAACGTCGATGAAGTCAACTTCTGCCGGCGTTACGTAACCGATGTCTGTAGTCGCGCCGAAGAAGCTTTCTGCTTCAAGCATCTTCTTGAGGTCTTCCAAACTTGCTGCCTGTGGTGATCGACGCACAAGAACGCGCTCGTCACGCAAACGACCGTCTGGCAAAATTGGAGTGTTGGCCTGTGCAACGACGTAATTTTCTTCTTCGTCAGCTGCCATGTATTTGATCTCGTTGGTGACGATGCCACCCTTTACGCGACGGTATGGCGTCTCGATGAAACCGAATGGATTCACTCGGGCATATGTCGAAAGTGCACCGATAAGACCAATGTTCGGACCTTCTGGTGTCTCAATTGGACACATACGGCCGTAGTGCGAGAAGTGAACGTCTCGAACTTCGAAACCTGCTCGCTCGCGGCTAAGACCACCAGGTCCAAGTGCCGAAAGGCGACGACGATGGGTCAAACCCGACAATGGGTTGACTTGGTCCATGAACTGCGACAATTGCGATGTTCCGAAGAACTCTTTGATCGCCGCCACTACTGGGCGAACGTTGATCAAAGTCTGTGGCGAAATCGCCTCAGAGTCTTGGGTCGTCATGCGCTCGCGAACCACGCGCTCCATTCGTGAAAGACCGATACGAACTTGGTTCTGAATCAACTCGCCTACCGAACGAATACGACGGTTTGCAAAGTGATCTTGGTCGTCAAGTCGATAGCCCGGCTCTTGCTTTACGAGATGCAACATGTAGCTGATCGTCGCCAAAACTTCGCAACGACTCAAAACATCTTGGTCTTCGGCTGGTAAATCGAGTTTGCCAAGTTCTGGCCCAACTTTGAGGCCGAACATTTCTTGAATCTTCTTCAACTCGCCACCGAGTTTGCGATTCAACTTGTAGCGACCTACGCGTGACAAGTTGTATCGAACACCGAAGAATGCTTGTTCGAAATAAACACGTGCCGCTTCAACGTTCTGTGGCTCGCTTGGTCGGGCGCGCTTGTAAATTTCAAGAAGTGCTTCTTCGCGTGTTGGCGCGATTACTTTTTCACGACGCCACTGATCTTCAAGGAAGTCAAAGTAATTGACAAAGCGATCGATGAACCCTGGAGCGTTCAACTCGTCGTAGCCGAGTGCACGAATGATCGTGAAGATGCCCATGCGACGCTTGCGAGCAACACGAGTTCCTGCAGTTACTTCTTTGCCCGGTTTGTGCTCAACATCGAACTCAAGCCACTCTCCGCGACTTGGATGGATTGTTCCTTTTACAAGTTGGTACTTCGACAAGTTACGCAAACGAAAGCGCTCACCTGGTTCGAAGATTACGCCTGGCGAACGCACCAGCTGACTAACAACAACACGCTCGGTGCCGTTGATGATGAAAGTTCCCTTGTCGGTCATCTTTGGGAAGTCACCGATAAAGACGGTCTGCTCTTTGATTTCGCCAGTTGGGCGGTTCAAGAACTTTGCCTTCACGAACTTTGGCACCGAATAAGTCATGTCACGATCGCGACACTCGGCCTCAGTGAATTTTGGTTTTGGATTTAAATCAGCATCATCTGGATCGAAAGTGAGTTCAAGCTGCAAGTCATCGCTGACACCTTTAACTGGGGAAATATCTTCAAAGACCTCTCGCAACCCCTCGGTGAGAAACCACTCGAAACTTTCGCGTTGTACGCCAATTAAGTTTGGGATTTCCATTGCATCGGAAAGTGTTGCGAACGAATAGCGTTCGCGTGCATCAGCACGAAGGGCCACGAGTGTACTCCTAGTGTTAGAAATTGGCAAGCAGGAAAATTAAAGTGAAATGCCCACTTGGAAGTTTTTGAGAACTACTTCGAGGGCAATGCACGGCGGTCTACGAGCCTATCGGTGAATAAGTAAAACTCACCAACCCGCAGACCAAAATGCACGGTCGGCGTCCGGAGACCCGGACGCCAAGACCGAGTTATTACGCGAGTTCGACGGTTGCGCCGGCTTCTTCAAGCTTGGCTTTCGCCTTAGCGGCGTCGTCCTTGCTGGCCTTTTCCAAAACTGGCTTTGGTGCACCGTCAACGAGATCTTTGGCTTCTTTGAGGCCAAGAGATGTGAGTTCGCGAACTGCCTTGATAACGGCGATCTTCTGCGCGCCGCCATCTTTCAAGATGACTGTGAACTCGTCCTTCTCGGCGCCTGCGTCGGCAGCTGGTGCTGCTCCGCCTGCTGCGGCAACTGCCACTGGGGCTGCTGCTGTTACGCCGAACTTCTCTTCGAATGCCGAAAGAAGATCTTTGAGCTCAAGAACCGTAAGTTCTGAGATTCCGTCAAGAATCTGATCTTTTGTAAGTGCCATTTCTATTTCTCCTTTTATTTTTTAGTTAATTTTGTTTTTGTTTAGTTGTAGTAAATCTCTAGGCCGCTTCACGCTGTTCAACGAGTGCCTTGAGGGCATACGCGGTCTTGCGTGGCAAGGCGGCGAACATGTTTGCGGTCTTTGTAAGTGGTGCTTGCAACATGCCAGCGAATTGAGCGAGCATGACTTCGCGTGGTGGAAGATCGGCAAGCGCCTTGAGTTCTTTCGCGCTAATTGCTTTGCCGGCGACTACTCCACCCATCAAAACAAGTAGTGGATTTTCTTTGGCATGGTTGCGAAGAACTTTTGCAACCGCCGAGGCGTCGCCGTTCACAAAAGTGATCGCTGCAGGGCCCTTCAAGAATTCTTCGAGCTCTGCGTAGCCAGATTCACGGGCAGCAAAACGCGCAAGTGTGTTTTTGTAAACCTTGTATTCGGCACCAAGCGGACGAAGTGCGCGACGCAACGTAGCCAACGAACCCACTGTCATTCCGCGATATTCAGTAATAATTGCGGCATTCGAAGCAGCGAGTTTTGCGCTCACTTCTTTTACTACTGCAATTTTCTCTGCGGTTGCATTTGCCATAAAACGATGAACTTTCTGATTTGACAATGCTCGGGTGCTCAACGCAGTGCGGAACAACCCAGCGCGAAAATCGCGACTAGATACATTCACCTCGTTTGGCGAACCATTGCTGATTCATTATCTGAAAAGAATCTTTCAGACCAAATTTCTGCGGTGGGCAACCTTCACATTGCTGTGACTGCTGCTTAACTCACTTCTAACGAATATTGACGATATCGGGCATTAAACCCACTTACCAACGTCAAGCCAACCATGACTTGTTGTTACGCAGGAAACTCGCGCCCACATGGGGCCGACCGTTCAAGAATCGATCTTTGTGTTCAGGAAAAAACGTGTCATATATATGCCAATACTTTGCCTGTAATTCAAGGTCCCCCGGCGAGTCGACCCATTGCCCTTTGGAACGCTGCCAACCTTCAAGTGATGCCTCAAGTATCTCTTCGGGCGTATTGCGGACGAAATCCAATCCCCGATCAATCACCTTGTGATACCAATCTAAATTTCGAATCTCCGCAAACTGCAATGACTCTGAAAGCGTCAGCAGTCTGCCGCTAGATCTCTCAATAAATCGCTGCAAAATAAACACATCAGTCGAATAGAACAAAGTAGAGGCTTGAATAATCAAGGCCTGATTGGTGATCACTCGTAATTTGCCGCTCATCGCCGCAATATGGTCAAAACCCAGGTTTGTTGAAATGCACATCGCGCATTCACTTGCCAGATAAATGTCGGCGGCCTCGGTGCGCATGCCAGTTGAGGCGTAATCAATGATTAATGGTGAGCTCGAAGTGAACTGGCGCTCGACCTTTGCGCCCATTCGAACTATTTGCACATTCATTGACGCAAACTTCTCGGCAACTTGCAAGTAATCGTTAATGTCTTGATTTCGATAAATCTCTTTGTCGGTTCGCAGCTGTGTATTTGCCTGCACGATGTCGCTTTTATACGCGCCGTCTCGAACCATGAGTGCAATAAATTCTTTTTGCGGATCAATCCCTATTTTTTTAACGTACTCAGAACTTGAGTCGCAATCTTTTTGTGGCAGTTTTAGTTTTCTACCCACACCCTCAAGCAACGTGATCCGGATCTCGGATTCAATTTGGTGATGCTGAGCGCCCGGCAACTCTTCTGAAATTGCGGCGACAAGTTCAATAAATCGTGATCTGTGGACTTTGATTTGTGACTTGACAAAATTCAGCATGTAGTCATTGCTGACTTTCACCGAGTCTTTTAAGTACCAAAAATCGAGCTGTCGCTTTTTTTGCTGAGTCTCTTTTATCCGCAGATAATGCTGCGAAACGACTGTCAACGGACCAATTTCGTCAGCGGGTAAATTTCTGAAACGAATCGTGACAATTGGTCGCAGAACGCGCAAGAAAATTGCCGTGACTAGTGCTGGTATAGCCAGCAACAGATCTTGCAAAGTAAGTTTTTTTAATCGGCGCATCGCTATGCCGATTATCTCACGAAATAGATTTTCGGTTTGACGAATTTCTACTCGCCAGCAACCAATGCTGGATCAATCTTGACGCCCGGCCCCATTGTCGACGACACAGAAATCTTTTTGATGTATCGGCCTTTGGCTGCGGCTGGACGTGTGCGGTTGAGTTCTTCAAGCACAGCGGCAACGTTAAGCGTCAAAGCCGAAGCTTCGAAACTCACTTTGCCAACAGGAATGTGCACATTGCCATAGCGGTCGGTGCGATATTCAACTTTGCCACCTTTGAACTCGGCAACTGCGCGGGCAACATCTGTTGTCACTGTGCCAGTCTTTGGGTTCGGCATCAGACCACGAGGTCCGAGTGCGCGACCCAATTTACCGACGAGCGGCATCATGTCTGGAGTTGCGATTGCAATGTCGAAATCCATTTTGCCTTTTTCGATTTCGGCTGCGAGGTCGTCGCTACCCACAATGTCGGCACCAGCATCACGAGCCTGTTTGGCAGCGTCACCGGCTGCGAAAACGGCAATGCGAACTGACTTACCGGTGCCTGACGGCATCGAGACGGTTCCGCGAACGCTCTGCTCTGTTTTGCGTGGATCAAGACCCAAGCGCACTGCTAGTTCAACGGTCTCGTCAAACTTTGCCTTGGCCAAAGACTTAACTTTGGCTACCGCATCGGCTGGCGTGTGCAGTGTTTCACGGTCGTAAGTCGCAATCGCATTGCGATAGTTCTTGCCGTGATTCTTGTCTGGATTCGTTTTATTCTGTGGCATAAAGCCTCCCTCGTTGTTAACCCGTCCGGATGAGGTTCTTCCGAATCAGGGTTGGTTTTTGTTTATTACTTTCTTAAATCAGTGATTAACTCAGCCGACCACGGTCAGGCCCATTGAACGGGCAGTACCACGGACTTGTTGTTTGGCAGCTTCAAGATCGTTGGCATTTAAGTCAGGCATCTTGATTTTGGCTACTTCTTCAACATCTTTTTCTGTTACCGAACCAGCAACTTCTTTGCCTGGGTTCTTTGCAGCCTTCTCAAGACCGGCCTTTTGACGCAACAAAACAGGCGTTGGTGGAGTCTTAAGGATGAATGAGAACGAACGATCTTCGAAGATCGTAATTTCAACAGGCACAACTGTGCCGCTCTGCGACTCAGTTGCAGCGTTGTACTGCTTTACGAACTCCATGATCTGAATACCGTGAGGTCCAAGTGCTGTACCAACTGGTGGTGCAGGTGTCGCCTTGCCCGCAGGAATCTGAATCTTGACTACTGCTTTTACTTCTTTTTTTGCCATGATGAATTTCTTTCTTTGAAGTTTGTAATTAGAGCTTGGCTACTTGACTGAAATCCATTTCGACGAGGGTTTCTCGACCGAAAATGTTGACAAGTACTTTAAGTTTCATGTGGTCGGCATTAATTTCTGCAACTTGACCTGAGAAATCTGCGAATGGGCCTTCTTTGACGCGAACACCCTCGCCAACTTCGTAATCAAGTTTCGGTGCCTTGCGCTTCGGTGCTTCTTTGCCATCACCTTTGGCTGACAAGAACGTCGCAACTTCTTTGCGTGAAAGCGGGGCCGGAGTTTTACCTTTTTGGCTCTGACCTACGAAACCAGTTATGCCCGGTGTGTTGCGAATGCAAAACCAAGTTTCATCGTCCATTTCGCAACGCACAAGCAAATATCCTGGGAAAACTTTTTTCTGAACTGTTTGCTTGCGACCTTGCTTGAACTCAACGACGTCTTCCATCGGAATGACTACTTCGTAAATTCGATCAGCCAAGTTGTAAGAAGCGATACGTGCTTTAAGGTTTGCGTCTACTTTTTTCTCGTAGCCAGACTGTGAATGCACGACATACCATTTGCCTGGACGCAACCATGGGCGATCGACTTCGGCGTCGTCGCCATCACCGTCTTCGGTGAGATCAAAAGTCGCATCAACAACAGCCGACTCCAAAGCCGGTGCGTCTTGCTCAAGTTGAGTTGTGGTGGTGTCGTCAGTCATTTAGTCGGTACCTAATCTTTATAAAGCCAGCCTGAAAGTATGCCAAATGCAGCGTCCAATCCCCCCACGAATGCGGTGACAATTACAACGGTGACCAGCACGATTATCGAATATCGGCGAATTTCGGGCCATTTCGGCCAGGCAACCTTGCGCATTTCATCGCGAACTTCACG
>CANKZL010000002.1 GCA_947488385.1 Acidimicrobiaceae bacterium
GATATGCGTCTAGCCATGTCTTTGCAAGTTCAGTTGTTTTTGTCACAGCAGTAGGGCTTCCACCTTCTTGCCAACTTTCATAGTTGCGCCAATCAGAAATCATTGGTTTGTAAAACGCATCGCGGAAGCGATCTTGAGTGTGCTGCACGCCAAAGAAGTGGCCACCTGGGCCGACTTCGCCGATTGCTTCGTGAGCCAGCGTGGCTTCATCAACAACAATCGGCTCTAAATATGCAGCCACCATTCCCAGCAGATCGGCGTCAAGTACAAATTTTTCGAGAGACGAGTGCAGTCCACCTTCCATCCATCCGGCGCCGTGCATCAAGAAATTTACGCCACCTTGAATTGCTCCCCAAAGCGAGAACACACTTTCGTATGCAGCTTGAGCATCAAGTGCATTGGATGCACAAACGTTGCTCGAGCGATATGGCACGTTGTAGCGACGCGCAAGTTGGCCACCAGCCATTGCTGTGCGCATGTATTCGGGAGTGCCGAATGCGGGTGCGCCAGACTGCATGTCGACATTGCTTGTGAACCCGCCATATGCCACTGGTGCGCCTGGACGAACAACCTGAGTAAATGTCATGCCTGCGAGCGCTTCGGCATTTTGTTGAGAGAGTGCGCCAGCGAGAGTGATCGGTGCCATTGCACCAGCCAATGTAAATGGCGTGATGATAATTATTTGATTGCGCGAAGAGAACTCCATGATGCCTTGCAACATCGGTGTATCAAGTCTCAAAGGCGAGGATGAATTGATGATGCTGAACACTGAAGGCTCGCGATCAAGTGTCGCGTCGTCTACTTGTCGTGCGATACGGCACATTTCAAGAACGTCTCTGTTGCGTTCACGCCCAAGGCTGTAACAGTGAATTGCTTTGTCGGTGAGAGTTAAAAGATCGTAAGTAGTTTCAATATGGCGAATCGACGCGTGAAGATCGATCGGCTCAACTGGGTAGCCGCTGTTGAAATGAATGATGTTAAAAACTTGGGTCAGCTTGAGAAGGTTTTGAAAATCTTGGCGGTTTCCAGGGTGGCGAACGCCGTCGAGGCCGATGAAGTTCGGGGTGCTGGCAACTGCGCCGAAGGCCATCCACTTGCCGCCAATGTTTAACGTGTGGGCGGGGTTGCGTGCGTGAAGTTTGAACTCACTTGGACACGTTTTGATCGTTTCGAGAATCATCTCAGGGTCAAACCGCACGCGTTGATCTTCAATTTTGGCGCCAGCTTTTTTAAGCAGATCGCGGGCGTCGGGGTCTAAAAAATCCATTCCGTAGTCAGACAGAATGCGCAAACTTGCAAGGTGAATTGATTCAAGTTCGTCGTCACTCAGAACCTTCGTCGGTTCGTATCGCATGACGGGCTGCTTAAAGGGTTTTTGCTCGGGCAGTTTGACTTCGGTGCTGGATGTACGAGCCCTTCCACGACGACGGTTTGGTTCAAGACTCTCGGTACTCACGAGTTCAAACTCTAGTTTTACAAAGCCTAAATCCGAGTATTTAGGCGAGAATCGTTAAAGTTTTGCGCTATTTATTCTGACGGCGGCGGATCTCTGCCGAGATTGCTGGGACAACAGCGTGAAGGTCGCCAATTACGGCATAGCCAGCCTTGGTGACAATGTTCGCTTGTGCATCTGTGTTGATTGCCAAAATATTTTTTGACGCCATCGCACCGACCCAGTGTTGAATAGCGCCTGAGATGCCACAGGCGATGTAAACATCTGGCGCGATTCGAGTGCCTGTCTGGCCAACTTGATCGGTATGGTTGCGCCAACCGTTGTTGGTGACCGCTCGGGAGCAACCCACAACACCGTTTAATAGACCAGCGAGTTCTTCGAGCGGGGCAAATGCCTCGGCCGAACCGACACCACGACCGCCACTCACGACAACAGGCGATGTAGCCAGTGTTACGCCAGCGACTCGTTCAACGCGGTCTTGCACAAAACTTTGGGTGACCGACTCGTCAAGTTGCACGTCGATAACAGAGACACTGGCGGAAGTAGGTTCTTCTGTTGGCTCAACAACATGATTTGCCAATGTCACAAGTTTGATTGGCGAATCAATTTCTGCTTCTTCAAGAAGTGAGCCACCCCAGCGCGCGCGCACAACTTTAAGTGGTTCTGCGCCGGTAAAGCCTTTGTCAAATTCAAGACAGTTCATTGATGCCGGCAAATTGAGACGGGCAGCAGTCTGGGCGATTACTTCGTGGCCACGCTCGGTGCCGGTGCCGATAACAAGTGTTGGCGAAACTTTGCGCACGACTTGGGCGACCGATTCGCCCCACGCTTCTGGCCCAAAATCGGTGAGCGCCGAGTGATGCGCTTGGTGAACGGTCGACGCGCCATACTTTGCGATCAACTCACTTAGTGCGTCAGCATTTGAGCCGATGGTGAGAGCCTCAAATTTTGTGTTCATCTGTTTGGCGAGAGATCGTGCGGCAGTCAAGACGCCAAGTGATGCTGAAGTAATCGAGCCACGATCGTGTTCAACAACTGCAAGGACGCTCATTTGAAAACACCCAACTCTTCGAGCAGGTCTACAACTGCAGATGCTGCTTCTGGACCAGTACCTAGAATTTTTGTGTTGCTCGCGCGCTCAGCCGGACGTTGCAGAGTGATCAATTTAAGCCCGCCAGTTTCACCAGTCGCGGCGCTCTGGGTGATCGCGACTTTCTTCGATGCAAGCCGACCTTTCATCGTCGGGTATCTCGGAAGATTGATGCCTTCTTTAACGCCCACACAAGCCGGAGTTTTAAGTTTGTAAATCTCGACGCCTGCATCACTTTCACGGCGAACTGTCGCGACACCAGATTCGATTTCGAGGCCTTTTGCACCGTTCACTATTGGCCGCCCAAGTTTCAATGCAACTCGAATGCCGACTTGATAGCCGCACGAATCAGCAGACTCATTGCCGAAAAGAATCAAATCATATTTACCGTTTGCTGTTTCAAGTTCGGCAATCACTTTGGCGAGTGCTTCTGATGTCTTTTGCGGATCCCAATCTGTCGTGTCAATCGGCACCAAGACAGCTTTTGTTGCGCCGGTACTAACTGCAGTACGAAGTTGTTCTTCGGCTTCGGCGGGGCCGAGCGTCAAAACGGTGACATCTCCACCATGCTTTTCGATCAACTGAACCGCTTGTTCAACAGCGCACTCTTCGTGCGGACTAACTGTGAAACCCAAAAAAGCAGTGTCAACTTGTTGTCCGTCGGCAGTGATGTTGATGCGTGCACCAGGGGCTGGCACGCGCTTGACACAAACGAGGATATTCATTTTATTGGCTCTATTTTCTCTATTATCTCTGTTTAGCTCTTCATGCGTGCATCGGTTGGATCAAACAACGGTTGACTGCCGGCGCGCGCAACGCGAACTGGAAACAACTCATTCATATACATAACTTGAAGCTCGTTTCCTTCAACCGCATGTTCTGGTGTGAGATAGGCGAGAAGCAAGTATTTACCAACTGATGGACCTGCGCCCGCAGTAGTGACTCGCGAGACACGGCCCTTGGTATCGACAATTCTTTCGCCAGACTTTGTCAAGATCGGCTCGTTGCCGCCCGTTGGGTAGCGCTTGATGCCTGACTTGCTGGTGTTGTCAATCATCTCAAGTGTGCACATGATTGCGCATGGCTTCTCGTCGCGGGCTTTGAGATATTCGGCTTTGCCAATGAAGTCTGCTGACTTTACTTTTGCTCGTGCCAAACCAGCCTCGAGTGGGTTGTATTCGCTTTCGAGTTCGGCGCCCATCAAGCGGTAGCCCTTTTCGATGCGACCAGTCACTGCATAAACACCCATGCCAACCGGAATAATTTCAAATTCTTTGCCGGCTGCGGCGATTGCGTCCCAAACACGAAGACCATGCTCCATTTTTGTGTAGACCTCCCAGCCGTTCTCGCCGACGTAAGAAATTCTGAACATCGTGCAAGGAACACCGCCGATGAGAACTTCACGCACTGCACCGTACGGAAAGTTCTTTTGCGAAACGTCAAAGGCCTTGTGGTCGCCTGTGACGATCTTTGCCATTGTCTTTTCGGCATTCGGGCCCCAGACACCAATCGTGCAGAGTGCTGAGCTCATGTCGGTAAACGTCACCGATCCATCGTTTGGCATGTGGCGTTTGAACCAGTAGTTGTCTCGTCCGCCGTCAAAGGCACCAGTGATAACTCTGAAATGCTCGGCAGAAAGTCGCATGATCGTTAAGTCGCCTCTGAAGCCACCACCAGGTGTAAGCAGAGGTGTGTAAACAGATCGGCCAACTTCAACATCAACATTGTTGACGCACATGTATTGCAAGAACTTCATCGCACCTGGACCGGTGAAATCAAACTCATTGAATGCAGTGAGGTCAACCATGCCTACCGATTCGCGCATTTGCAAGTGCTCGGCGTTGGTAATTGGTGACCACCATCGGGCGTCCCACTCGTGCGGGCGGGCTTCGCAAGCATCTTTGAACTTGCTGATCAACTTTTCGTTTGATGTAAACCACTGCGGACGCTCCCAGCCGCGAGCGTCGAAGAACTTTGCGCCTGCTGCCTCTTCGCGGGCATAGAACGGGCTGCGACGCATATCTCGTTGAGTTGCCCACTGTTCGCGAGGGTGAACAATTCCGTAAGTTTTGTTGAAGTGCTCGTCACATCTTGCATAAATATGGTGCTCAGTTTTTTCGTGAGCGTAAAAGCGTGAAATATCTGAAGAATGCGGGTCGCACAAATGTGGGTATCCGTATGTCATCCATTCGGCCACGAGCTGTGCAATGCCTGGTCCTTCTTTGATCCAAACTGCTGCTGCTGACCAAAGATTTTTCACTTCAACTGTTTCGCCAAGTACTGGCATCGCATCTGGGGTCAGCGAAAGCAAACCGTTGATCGCATATTTGATCTCGGCGTCGCCCAGCATGTCCATCAATTCGATTGCTTGCTCCATCTGTGGGTCAAAGTCATCTTGCGTGAGTGGCAACTCGGTTGGTGAGAGAGCCGACGCTTCGTTGGATGGAATCTCATCTGGGTGCATAAAGATTGCGCGGTGTGCGTAACTTCCGACTTCCATTGAGCCAGCGGTCTGACGTTCGTAACAGAAAGTATCCATGTCGCGAACGATCGGAAATGCAACTTCAGCATTTGTCTTTTGCAAAATATCAATCGGGCCAACGTCGGCCATTTGGTGAACAGCAGGAGTTAGCGGAATGTTCGCCCCGGCCATTTTCGCAATTCTTGGACTCCAAACTCCGCAAGCTACGACGACATATTCGGCTTCGATGCGACCCTTGTTTGTAACGACTGCTTTGATCGTGCCGTTTTCAACTTCGAGGTCAAGAACTTCGGTGTTTGCAAACACGCTGAGACTGCCAGACTTCACAGCGCTCTCACGCATCAACGTGCCGGTCTGAAGAGAATCAACACAAGAGACACTTGGCGTATAGAAACCACCAAGAATAATTTTCTCGTTGATGAATGGCACGAGTTCTTTTACTTCGGCAGGCGAGAGGAGCTTTGCGTCAATGCCCCAAGACTTTGCAGATGTCATACGGCGATTGAATTCTTCGAGACGTTCTGGGTTGCGTGCGACTTCGATGCCGCCGCATGTGTTATTCATTCCAAGTTCGATGTATTGCTTTTGTGAAGCGAGCGTGAGCAACGCCATCTCTTTGTTGTGATCAGTTGGGAAAATAAAGTTTGATGCGTGACCAGTTGAGCCACCTGGGTTTGGCAACGGACCTTTATCGATTTGCACCATGTTGGTCCAGCCGAGTTTGGCGAGGTGACCGACTAGACAATTGCCGACGATGCCTGCGCCGATGACTACACACTTTGCATTTTTTGGAAAATCGCTCATTTTGTCCCCATTAATTTTTCTCAGTTGGTGATATATCACTACGATATCACTAGGGTAGGATCTAACTCAAATGGCAAAAGAATCGCTTAGCGAACAGGCATATGGCCTAATTCGGCGCATGATTGTGCGCCTTGAATTGACCCCTGGGTCGGTGGTTCGAGAAGACGAACTGCAAGAGAAACTTGGCATCGGGCGAACCCCGATTCGAGAAGCTCTTCAGCGTCTGGCGAGGGATCAATTCTTGGTCGTGATTCCACGACGCGGAATGATCGTTTCAAGTGTCGATATCGCCGAACTCGCAACGCTTTATGAGACTCGAGCGATTCTCGAACCATATGTTGCGCGACTCGCATGTGAACGGGGTCGACCAGAGCATTGGATCAAGATGCGCAAAGTTTTAGACAAGGCAAAGAAGCCCGGCGTTTCTGCTCAAGATCAAATTCACTTTGATGCTGAGTGTCACGAGATTGTGTGGCAAGCAGCAGGAAATCGTTTCTTGACCGACACGCTCGACGTTCTCTACGCCCAGAGTGATCGACTTTGGCACATGTATCTTGCAGATGTTGCCGACATGGGGCATGCTCTTGACGAACACGATGAAATTCTTGATGCGCTTGAAGCGGGGGACGCAGAGTTGGTTTACAAACTTTCCGCGTCACATGTTCGAAGCTTTGACGCCCAAGTTCGCGACGCAGTGCGCAAGCGACTTGAAACAGTTTTGGTTTAAATTTTTTTAATTTTTATTGAGTGCTGAGGCTCGCACGAAATTCACCCTCACGCATCTTTTCTAAAACTTCTTTGGGCGGCTCGTCAAGTCGTTCAAGTGTCACACTTTCGATTTGTGCGGTGCATTCAAAGTTGTGGCGATATGGTCCGACGGGTGAACCAGTGTCTACTCCGACATCAAATGTTTCACCGCTCATTGAAAACACGAGCGGAACCGTCTTGGTGATTTGACCGCGGCTCACTTCAGACCCGTTGACCGAAAGCGAGACAGTTCCGCCAGCGCCAAAGCCGCCGTCGTAAGCGAACAAAACTTCAATGCTTTGATGCCCCGATTTAAGAGGCGTATCGCTCTTAAATGAAAAATGTTCATGACCGAACAGGTTGTAGTGGAACACGGGCTTCGTATGTTCGTCTAAGTAAAGCGACCAACCAGCCATGTTTCCGCCTTGGCACGCAATGACCCCCGAATCGCTCTTATTCGTGATTTTGATTTCAGCATTAATGCGATACGAACAATTTTTTAAATTGATCACCGAGCTTTCTGGCATTCGGGTGTGCGCAGACGTGTATTTGATTTTGTTGAAGCCATCTAGTGAGTGGGGCACGGCAAAGTCTCCGTTGCGCGGCGAGCCCGGGTCACGAAGCGGGTAAATGCCGAACTCTTTGGCGTGACGCTCAAAGAGGTCTTGTAACTCTTTTAGTTTCTTGGGTTCAGACTTGGCGAGATCAACGGCCTGCGAGAAGTCTTCGGCGACGTTGTACAGCTCCCAAACTTCTTGCGGTCCGTCAAATTCGAAACCCTGCAGTCGAATCCATGGCAGGCGACCGTGAAAGCAAGACGCAATCCAGCCTTCGTGATACATCGCTCGGTTACCCAAGATCTCGAAATATTGCGTCTTGTGGGTGCTTGGTGATGAAGCACTTGCAAACGAATAAGTCATTGAAGTTCCGTGAATCGGCATTTGTTTGATGCCGTTGACAAACTCGGGGGCTTGAATACCGGCTGCTTCGTAAATTGTTGGTGCTATGTCTATGACGTGATGAAACTGTGTTCGCAATTCGCCTGCAGCCGTGATCTTCTTCGGCCAAGAAATAGCAATTGCATTTCGGGTGCCACCAAAGTGTGAGGCGACTTGCTTCATCCATTGAAATGGAGAGTCAAGCGCCCATGCCCAGCCGACGTTGAAGTGGTTCTCGCATCGAGCAGTGCCGAAATCATCGATGTGATCAAGCAGCCACTCAGGGTCTTCGGGTACGCCGTTTTGAAATGAAGGAGCACTCCATGCACCGTGAATTGTGCCTTCAGCGCTAGCTCCGTTGTCACCAGTTATATAAACGACCAAAGTATTTTCGGCAATATTTAAATCATCAAGGGCATTGATTACTCGAGCGATCTGAGCATCGGTGTGCGCGAGAAAACCAGCGAAGGTCTCCATTAAGCGTTGGGCGACTGGCCGATAGCGCTCGGGATATTCATCCCACGCTGGTATTTGTTCGGGTCGTTTGGTTAATGCTGTGCCTTGCGGAATCACACCAAGTTTTAGTTGGCGTTCGTAAATTTCGTTGCGCAGGCTGTCCCAGCCGCTATCAAACTTGCCTTTGTACTTTTCAATCCATTCGCGTGGCACATGGTGTGGTGCGTGCACTGCGGGTGTTGAAAAGTAACAAAAAAATGGTTTGTCCGGTGATGACGCTTTCTGACGCTGCATCCAACTGATGGTTTGATCTGCCAAGTCTTCTGTCAGGTGATAGTCGGGTTTGCCGATGTGTGGAGCGATCGGAGTTGTCTGATCGTAAACAGGCGGTTCATATTGCGATGACTCCGCGCCCATAATTCCGTAGAAGCGATCGAATCCCATTCCTGTTGGCCAACGATCAAATGGCCCCGCCGGACTTTGCTCCCATGACGGGGTCAAGTGCCATTTTCCGAAACACGCTGTGCTGTAGCCCGACATGCGCAGCACTTGAGCAATCGTTGCTGACTCTGGCGGAATCGCACTGTCGTAGCCAGGAAATGAATTTGCAATTTCGGTTATGCCGCCCATGTGCACAGTGTGATGATTGCGGCCAGTGAGAAGCGCTGCTCGAGTCGGCGAGCAGAGAGCGGTGGTGTGAAATTGGTTGTAGCGCAGACCGTTCTTGGCAATTTTGTTTAGTCCGGGGGTGTCGACTGGGCCACCAAAGTTTCCGAACGAGCCAAACCCGACATCGTCGAGCATGATCAACAAAACGTTTGGCGCGCCTTTTGGTGCTTGCGGTGCCGTGAGTTTTCTCGGGGTGGACTGGGAGATCGTTTTAGAGATGCTTCCTGAAAACTCAGGTGTCGCGTTCGGCAGTTTTGTCACGACTGCAAATTATCAATGTCAAAGACTTGGAGTGCTTCAAGAGCCTGGTATTTATCACCGGTGACAGTTAGTGCATTCGTATTAACTGCAACAGAAAGTTTGAGATCGCCCGAAATAATGTCGGCCCAAATTTCTGGAGTGCAATTGATTGCAATCTCGGCTCCTACACCGTTCGTCGGCACAGCAACACAATTTCTGATGTGTAAACCCACCTTTTTATGGCCAGTGAAATTAAACGCAATGTGGGTTTGAATTCGCGTTGCGCGCTCGGGAACCAGCAGCACTCGCAGTGCACTTAAAGAGTTGCCAGCAGGTGATGCGATGACTTGTTTCTTTGAAACTCGATGACGATTAAACCGTGTGAGGTCAAACGTCTCGTCCAGGTGGCGGGCGCGGGCCAAACACCAGTTGCGAATGTTTGCTGCGGTGGTTCGCTGGGCAATCAAACGAAGCACGCTCGATAAAAGGAGTTTGTCAGAATTTTCGACATCAGTGCTGTTGACCAGCCATGAGCCAAGTTCGCATGCCCAGCGAAGATCGTCATGTTCAATCGCATCGCGCGTCTGCTGGCGAACCTTCTCGCGGCCGCCGAAGCCCGCGATCATTCGATCTGAGTGTTCAATTCGTGGTAGAGGAAATAAGTTTGCTTCGTCCCCGTCAAACCACCCGAGTAGTCCGCTGCGGATTTGGCGCACATGGTGTTCGGCGACGCCGTAAAACTCAGAAGTTAGGTTGTCGTCGTCATAAAAATCTGGCAGACGAATCGAGTGGGCCAGTTCAACGCTTGTATAGCCACGATTGGTGAGTCGCACTGTTTGATCCCACAAAAATTGAATTGAGTCGCGGTACTTTGTGACCCGTTCAAAAATTTCTTGCTCACCACTAATTGGCATGCCGTGCGCGCCGACTAGATGCTTTGCTGACAGTGATAGCAAATGATCGATACCAGTCAAGAGAATTTGTGGGTCGCGGTATTCTTCGCCACGAATAGCAAAAATGTTGAAGAGCACTGGCCAGACGAGATTGTTTACCGCACAGCCAAGTGATCTAAACCAATAAGTGACCGAGTCATCAGCGTCTGATGGGGCTGGCATCACATCGATTTCAAGGCCCGCAACTTTTATTGTGCATGCACCATTAAAAGTTTCAGTAGGTGCGATGAAGCCGTTGGTTTGAGTCCTGTGTTCAGGGTTGCGATAGAAACGACCAAGACCCACGTTGACGTTTCCGTCTTTGCCTTCTGCCGGCAGGGTGATGGCGAATTGCTCTACAAGTCCGCGACTATATGCAGGGGCGATTTCGGTTGCGGTGCGAACGCGGTTGTACGCGATCTTTTCGTGACCGTAAATCTTTATTTCTTGATCTGGAAATGCGTCAAGCGCAGCCTGGGTTCCCGCAACGTAATGAAAATGTGTATACAGCACAGCCACAATTGGTTTTGTAGTTTGCTGTCGTAACTCTGCCATCGCGGCCAGCATTTCTTCGTTTGACTCGCCAGTGTCAATGGCGATGATTCCGTCTGGGGCGTCAATAAAAGTTTGGTTAGAAAGCCCATTGCCAACCAAGCACCAAACTTTTTCTCCAACTTGATAGAAATTTCTTTTTAAGCGGCTTGAGTGACCAACTAAATCGCGGTGGGCAACGAAGCCTTCGCTGGTAGTTACAGTATTTTCGGCAGATTTTTCAAAGCTTCGACCACGCTTTGCTTTTGTCATGACGCGTTGAATTCGCCAAGAACCTGAGCAGGGTCTGTTGAGACTGTGTCTGGCCAATTCGAATACCAAATATCGGCGGCCGATGTACCCACATGCAACGGCAGGCGGTCAAAACCTTCAATTGGTTTCACTAATGGTTGAATCACAACATCAAAACGGGGTTTTGAAAAAAATGGAAAAGACTGTCGGGGTTTGCCAGAACTATTGAAAACACGATGTGGTGTCGAGATCAGGCGACCGCCACTCCAAAGTTCGAGCATGTCTCCAACATTAAGCACCATTGCGTCTGGTGGACAATCGGCGGTGATCCACTCTTCATTGCGATTGCGAACTTCAAGCCCACCAACAGGGTCGTGAGCCAACAGTGTCATCAAGTTGAAGTCTTTATGCGGATGGATGCCCCATTGGTCGCTTTGGGGTGGCATGGGTGGGTAGTTGAGCAGCGTCATATTTGTGAGTGGGTTTGTCATGCATGAAAGTATTTGATTCGGGTCAACATCGAGTTGCGTGCACAGTGCAACAATCAAATTCTCGCAAACACCTGTTAGCGCCTTCCAGTAACGCATGACTGGTGTTTGAATGTCATGGTTGATGCGAGGCCATTTGTTGGGGCCATATAAATGACTCGCCTCACAAATCGGGTCATTCGAGTCAGTTTCGTTGTGCAGTTTCCAGGCTTCATATTGGTCGGCTTTGCCTTGACCTGAGTTTGGTGTGAAATAACCCAACGGCACAAACCCGCGATAGTTGCCTTTGACGACCATATCTTGCAGCAACACTTCTCGCGATGTTGAAAAGACTGTCGCAACCGCATCGCGCATCTCAGCAATGATCTCTGCGTCGACACCGTGATTGATAATCACAGCAAAGCCAATCTCGCCGAGTGCCGAATAAAGTTCTTGCGCCGATTTCAGGTAGTCGGTTGTATTTGTATTTTTGCTTCGTAGCGAAGCGATGTCGACAATCGGTAGACGTTTACCGAGCGAGTTCATTAGTCAATTTTATTATTTTGAACGTGCTGAAAACCAAATCGCCCCTTGATGCACAAATTGCCGTGGGTCACCGAGTGATCGCTAGGTGAGCTGACTTTGACGATTGTGTTGTCTTGCACATGCAAGGTGAGCGCGCAACCCACGCCACAGTAAGGGCAGATTGTGTCTGTCTGTGTTTGTTCTTCTTCGTGCCATGTGCCCGCTTCGCGCATTTCGTATTCGGTCGTAAACATCAATGCGCCAGTTGGGCAAACTTGAATGCAGTTTCCGCAATATACACAGGCTGAATCGGTGAGATCAACTGCAAATTCGGTTGAGATTCGAGCATCAAAGCCGCGACCAGCAGTCGTAATTGCAAATGTGTTCTGCCACTGTTCGCCACAGGCATCAACGCACTGATAACACAAAATGCACTTCGAATAATCGCGAATGTAGAGCGAGTTGTCGATCTTTACTGGTTGATGAACCGACTCGGCAGTCTTTCCATCAGGTGCATGATGATGACCAGTTACGGCTTCGTCGCGATCGCTGTGATGAAAAGATGGCGAGCCAAAACGCATTGGTTCTGCTCCGTAACTTTCGTTCCACCTGGCGACATTTTTTGTAAGCGAGAGATCAACTGAAGATCCGAGAAGTTCTAGCACGAGTTTGCGGCTGAGGCGGGTGCGATCGTTGTCGGTATTAACGACCATTCCGGGTTCGACTTTGCGCGAGCAACTCGGCACGAGGGTTCGAGATCCCTCAAGTTCAACCATGCACACGCGACATGCATTTTTAGGCGTGATTGTGTCGCCGTAGCAAAGAGTGGGGATGTCCTTACCTGACGCGCGACACGCATCTAGAAGTGTCGAGCCTTCGGGGGCAGTTATTTTCTTGCCATCAATTGTGAGTTCGACGCTCTTGCGAACTTGCAGACCAGAAGTGACTTGTGTGCTCATGCCGAAAATACCTTAAGCCGAGTAAGGGCAGAGTCGATGGCATTGTGGGCCGTTTGACCCAAACCACAGATGCTTGCGTCGCGCATTACTTGACCCAGATCGCGTAACAGTTGCAGATCGACTGAAGCACTCGCTGTACCAGATGATTTAACAAGACGGGCGAGCGCTTCTTGTTGGCGAACGGTGCCAACGCGACAAGGCACGCATTGTCCGCATGATTCGTCTCTGAAGAACGCGGCAATTCTTTGCAACTGGTCAACCATGTCGACAGTTTGATCTAGGACCATGATGACGCCTGAGCCAAGTGTCGTGCCGGCGGCCCTGGCAGCCTCAATGGTTAATTCAAGATCAAGGTCTTCGGGGCCAACGAAACCACCGGCGGCACCACCAAGAAGAATTGCCTGAATTGATGAACCTGTTTTAAGACCGCCCGCAAGTTCGATTAACTGACGCAAAGTTGCCCCGAATGTAACTTCGTAGACACCTGGCGTCTTGACCGCACCTGAAACGCAGAAAAGTTTTTTGCCTTTCGAGCCAGTTGAGCCCCACGAGGCATATTTTTCGCCCGTGCTCTGAATAATCGGCAAAACGTTGAGAAGTGTTTCGACGTTATTGACAACAGTCGGCTTACCGAAGAGTCCGACTTCAACTGGAAACGGCGGCTTGTTGCGCGGTTCACCACGGAAGCCTTCAATTGAATTAAAGATTGCGGTTTCTTCGCCACAAATGTAAGCGCCTGCACCTTTGAACATTGTGATTTCAAAGTTGAAACCTGAATTCAAAATATTGTCGCCGAGATAATTCTTTTTGCGGGCGATGCTGAGCGCGTTTTCTAGGTGTCGCATTGCGCGTGGGTACTCGCCGCGCAAGTAGATGTAACCGTGTTGACAACCTGTTGCAAATGCAGCGATCGTCATTGACTCGACCAACGCAAATGGGTCGCCTTCGAGCATGACCCGATCTTTGAAAGTGCCAGGCTCTGACTCGTCGGCATTACAAATTAGATAACGAGTCTTTACGGGCTGACTTGCAACTGCGGCCCATTTTCTTCCGGTTGGAAATGCGGCGCCGCCTCGACCGACCAAGCCAGATGCCGTGACTTCATTAATTACTTTTTCTGGACCAATTTCAAATGCCCGGCGCAATGCAGTGAAGCCATTGTGCTTGATGTAGTCGTCAATGCTCAGCGGGTCGGCAATTCCGACTCGTGTCAGAAGCACCAGCGAACTGTCGGGTGTTTGCGGAGCGCCAGCATTCACTGGCTGTTCGATGCCCGCTGACTTTCCTCCAACAAGTTCGACAATGTCATTGCGAGTTGCAGGTGCAAGAACTTCGAAACGAGGCGACACACCTGCCTCGATTAAAAGCACTGCCGGGGCACGTTCGCACGTGCCAAGACAAGGTGAAGCAACTGACCCTTCGGGCAGGTTTTCTTCGGTGCACCCGGCCATTGCACGACACGCCAAGTCAACACAAACGTGAACTTGTCGAGCTGGTCTTTCGTTGGTGTCGAACAACGCATAAAATGTAGCAACGCCATAAATTTCGGCGGGGGCGACGTCAAGTCGTTGTGAGATGTAATTGATTGCGCCCCGACTGATGAATCCGACTCGATCGTTTACCGCGTGCAGTATCGGCAAAAGCAGATGGCGTAGTTCGCGCAACGACTCGCCACCGTGTGAAACACGCAGCCCAACTGCATCGCGCTCGGCGCCTTGCGATGTTTCAGGGGCGGGGCCGAGAAGCGAGTCGACTGCATCGCGTTCTTCGGTGGTGGCTTTCCCAGAGGAAATTTTGAGATCCATTGCGTCTTTGACTTTACGACTAAAAGTAGCCATCTAGCGACTTACTGGAACTAGACGTTTTAAAAGAAAATACGCGTCAGCCGAGTCGGTGTGCGACTATTGAATAGTGAACGATCTGACGGATTACACGGATTACACCGAATATCTAGACACTTCGCGGTATCCGATCGCCGAATCGAGCCAGAAGCGTGACGAGATTGTCACAAGTGCACAGAGTTCAATTATGGCCGACGGCTGCGTTGTGCTTAAAGGCTTTATTAGAGCTGACAAAATCGCCGATTTGGTCGCCGAGTGCGACCGCGTCGAAAAGTTTGGACATCGCAACTTCACTCGCACGAACCCTTACTTCACGGCCGATCGAGAAGATCTGCCGACTAGTCATCCACTGCGAAGGTTTTTTGATCGCTCAAATGCCTTTGTGCCTGCCGACAACTTTGGTGCTGACAGCATCCTGCGAAAAATATTTGACTGGCCGGCTTTTTCTCGGTTCATCAAAGAAGTTTTGCAAGAAGATAAATTTTTTCCATACGCTGACCCGCTTGCCGATGTGACCGTAAATCTCGCAGAAGAAGGCAACGGATTTCCGTGGCATTTCGATACGAATAATTTCACGGTGACACTGGCGATTCAAAATGCAGAGTCGGGTGGCGAGTTTGAGTACAGCCCTATGGTGCGGTCGTTAACCGAAGAGAATTATGAAAAAGTTGAACGGGTTTTGGACGGTGACAAAGATCTGATTAAAACACTTCTACTTGAGCCAGGTGACTTACAAATTTTCAAAGGTCGCTATTCGCTTCATCGCGTTGCGCCACTGCGTGGACCGCGCAAAAGATATGTCGCGATTTTCAGTTATGTCTCGGAGCCTGGAATGGTCAGTAGTCCGCAACGCGCGAAAGAACTTTACGGTCGTGTTTTGCCGATTCACATTGAGCATGCGGGTATGCGCACTGACGAGTTGATTGATTAGTCGTAACATCTGCAAATGAAAGCAATCGTCACAACCGGCAATGGCGGCTACGACAAACTCGAATATCGTGATGTGCCGTTGCCTGAAGTTGCAAGCGGCGAAGTTCTGTTGCAAGTCCTGGCAGCGGGTGTAAACAACACTGAGATCAACACTCGATTGGGTTGGTATTCGTCGTCGGTCAGTTCGGGTACCAATGAAATTGCGAGCGATGCTCGACAGCGTGATTTGCCGAAATCAGATGGTGGGTGGAGCGAGCCGACGCCTTTTCCTTTTATTCAGGGCACAGATTGTTGTGGTCGTATTGTTGGTGTTGCGTCAGATGTTGATCAGAATCTGATTGGTGCCCGAGTTTTGGTCAGGCCGTGCATGCGCCCCGACGGGTTTAGTTCGATGCGAAACATCTGGATGGGCTCGGACTTTGACGGTTCGTTTGCGCAGTATGTAAAAGTTCCGGCATCAGAAGTTTTTGTGGTGCAATCGCAGTGGAGCGATGTGGAGTTAGGTTCGATTCCGTGCAGCTACGGCTCTGCAGAAAATATGTTGCACCGAGCAAAAGTTGTCTCTGGCGAACACGTTTTAATCGCTGGCGCTTCAGGCGGAGTCGGTTCGGCAGCCGTGCAGTTAGCAAAGTTGCGTGGGGCAAAAGTAACAGCGATTGTTGGCGGCAACAAAACACAGCAAGTTCTTGAACTTGGTGCTGACCGAGCAATCGAACGTGGAAAGAACTTAGTTAGCGAACTTGGGGATGAAGCGGTTGATGTTGTGATCGACAACGTTGGCGGTAAAGATTTTGCATCGTCGCTTCAGGTGCTGCGTCGCGGTGGGCGGTATGCGTCATCGGGGGCTATTGGTGGACCGATTGTCGAATTAGATTTACGAACTTTTTATTTGAAAGACTTAACTCTGATTGGTTGTACTGCGTGGGACGAGCCAGTATTTCCGAACCTGATTTCGTATATTGAAAAAAGCCAGATCAGGCCAGTTGTGGCGAAAACTTTTGCTCTGAAAGATATTGCACGAGCACAAGCCGAGTTTTTAGAGAAAAAGCATTTTGGCAAGTTTGTTTTAGTGCCTGAGCACTAACTTTTATTCGCCGGCGACCGGTACTCGCTCGTTGATTCGATCAATACGAACAGCCGCTGCTTTAAACTCGGCAGTGCCTGACTTCGGGTCGGTTGCGTCAATTGTGATCAAGTTTGTATTGACCTGATCAGGAAAGTGCATCGTCATGAACACAAGACCGGGACGCAAGTTTTTGTCGATGCGCACTGGCACTTCAAGCGAGCCGCGCAACGAGCTGACCCGCACGACTTCGCTATCGCGAACTGCAAGATTTGCTGCGTCTTCTGGAGAGACATCGATGGTTTCACCAAAGCGAAGCGGGCTATCAAAGCCACGAGTTTGAACGCCCGTGTTATACGAGTCAAGTCTGCGACCAGTTGTCAAGCGCAACGGAAACTCAGGTGATGTTGCTTCAACTGGTGGTTCGTCGACCACGACACTGAATGGGGCCAGGCGACCTCGCTTTGCCGGATCTTTGTCCCACAAGCGACCGTGCAAGAACGACGGCTCAAGAGTGTCTTCACTGAAGCATGGCCACTGAATGCCACCAAGTTCTGCCAAACGTTTGTACGACATGCCGGCGTGCATTGGCGAAAGGCTACGAAGTTCGTCCCAAATCTGTTCAGAAGATTCATATTTCCAGTCGTGACCCATCTCGCGGGCAAGGTCAAGAATAATTTGAATGTCGTCGCGAGCGTTTCCGGGCGAGTTGATTGCTTTTCGAACGCGTTGCACGCGGCGCTCAGAGTTGGTGACTGTGCCGTCACTCTCGCACCACGAAGCCGAACCAGGGAATACAACATCGGCGAGCTGCGCTGTTTTGGTCAAGAAAAGATCTTGCACGACGAGGAAATCGAGGTTCTCGAGTAGGTGAGTGGCGTGCGCACCGTCAGCTTCAGATTGCGCAGGGTTTTCGCCGATTACAAAAACTGCGCGAAGTTCTTTGCGCTCCATTGCTTCGAACATTTGGGTCAAGTTCCAGCCATTTGTTGGTGGGATAACACAATTCCATTTTTGATTAAATTTTTTGCGGGCAACATCGTCTTCGACGTCTTGGAAACCAGGCAACTTGTTTGGCAGCGCTCCCATGTCGCCACCACCTTGCACATTGTTTTGACCACGAAGCGGGCTGAGACCAGCACCTGGTCGACCAACATGACCGCAAAGGAGTGCCAAATTGATCAGCGAGAGAACGTTGTCAACTCCGTTGTGATGTTCAGTAATGCCGAGAGTCCAGCAGAGTTGTGCACTTCCGGCTTTGGCAAAAGCGTGGGCTAGTTCGCGAATCGACTCGGCGGGCACACCAGTAACTTGGCTGCCAACTTCAAGAGTCCAGGGTTCGACTGAGTTTGCATATTCGGCGAAGTTTGTCGTACTGCCTTCGATGAACTCTCTATGCGCGAGACCCGCGTGAATGATTTCGCGGGCGATCGTATTTGAAAGAGCGATGTCGGTGCCGACATTCAAGCCAAGCCACATATCCGAGAACTGTGCAGATGCAGTGCGACGAGGGTCGACAACAAAAAGTTTTGCGCCGTTACGAACGCCCTGCAAGACGTGATGAAAATAAATCGGGTGGGCTTCGCGGGCGTTAGAGCCCCAAAGAACAACTACTTCTGCAGTTTCAACTTCGGCGTATGAACTTGTTCCTCCGCCTGCTCCAAAAACGGTGGCCAGACCGACCACCGAAGGTGCGTGTCAAGTTCGATTACATGAATCGATGTTGTTTGTGCCGATTACGGCGCGAGCAAATTTTTGAGCGATGAAGTTCATCTCGTTGGTTGACTTCGAGCAGGAGAAAAAGCCGACTGCCGACGGTGAGAAAGCGTCTCTCGTCGTAGCCAATCCTTTGGCAGCTTTCGAGAGGGCTTCTTGCCAAGTGGCAACACGTAAAACGCCGTTTTCGCGAACCATCGGTTCGGTCAACCTCATGTAAGGGTCAAATTTGTGTTTTGCCATGACATTTTTACTTTAGCGACTTCAGGTGGCAGAAAGTGATCTGTAGAGTAGGTGGTCGCATCAATTGAACGAAAAATAAGAGAAAAGGTAAAAATGAGCTTTCCATCAGATCTTGAAATCGCCCGCAAGGCAACAGCCAAACCGCTTACAGAAATTGCAGCGCAAATGGGTATTGGCAGCGAGTTTCTCGAACCGTATGGCAAAAGTCTCGCCAAGATTTCGTTGGATGCGATCGATTCGTTGAAGAGTCGCCCGAAGGCTAAATATGTAGTAGTCACGGCGATTACGCCGACACCGCTGGGCGAAGGAAAGACAACTACAACAGTCGGTCTGGGGCAAGCCATGAAGCACATTGGCAAAAAAGCCACGATCAGTTTGCGTCAACCGAGCATGGGTCCAACTTTCGGAATTAAAGGTGGTGCTGCTGGTGGTGGCTACAGCCAAGTGATTCCAATGGAGTTGTTGAACTTGCACTTAACGGGTGACTTTCATGCTGTGACTGCCGCACACAACTTGCTCTCGGCAATGGTCGACAACCATTTGCACCAAGGAAACGATCTCGATTTAGACATCAACAACATCACTTGGCGTCGTGTGATGGACGTCAATGATCGTTCGATGCGAAACTTGATCATCGGTCTCGGAACAAAAGAAGACGGAGTGGTTCGTCAGACTGGTTTTGATATCACTGCAGCATCAGAAGTCATGGCGATTCTCGCGCTTGCAACTTCGAAAGAAGACATGCGTGCACGCTTCGCTCGAATCGTCGTCGGTTATGACTCGCAAGGAAAGCCAGTGACAGCAGAGCAACTTAGTGGTGCTGGCTCGATGGCTGTGATCATGGGTGAAGCAATCAAGCCAAACTTGTTACAGACGATTGAAAATACTCCGGTGATTGTGCACGCCGGCCCGTTTGGCAATATTGCGCACGGCAACTCTTCGATCGTGGGTGACTTGATTGGTATTCACTCGGGTGACTATTTGATTACCGAGGCAGGTTTCGGTGCCGACATGGGCGCTGAAAAATTCTTCAACATCAAATGTCGTGCTTCAGGTCTCGTGCCTGATGCCGCGGTGCTCGTTGCTACCGTGCGCGCGTTGAAAGCTCACTCGGGTAAATACAAGATCGTCGCTGGCAAAGCTCTGCCAGAAGATCTTTTGAAAGAGAACCCAGCAGATGTAATTGCAGGTGCGGCGAACTTGATGAAGCAAATTGAAAACGTCAAGGCGCACGGTGTTTCGCCAGTTGTGGCAATCAACAGCTTTCCAACTGACCATAAATCAGAGCATGATGCGATTCGCAAGATCGCCGAAGAAGCGGGCGCCCGAGTTGCGGTTTGCACTCACTTCGCCGATGGTGGTGCAGGAGCCAAAGATTTGGCCAATGCAGTAGTCGAAGCTTGCAATGACAAGAACACATTTCACTTCTTGTACCCAGACGAAGCGTCGCTCAAAGAAAAAATCGAGAAGATTGCGACAACTATCTACGGTGCGGCGAAGGTCGAATACACCAGTCTTGCCAACAAGCAAATCAAGACTTATACCGATAACGGTTTTGCCAAGTTGCCGATTTGTGTCGCCAAGACACATCTTTCAATTTCTGGAGATGCGTCTCTTCGCGGAGCCCCAACGGGTCACACGTTGAACGTGCGTGAAGTACGAGCCTCAATTGGTGCCGGATTTGTTTATCCGATTTGTGGCGACATGCGAACGATGCCAGGACTCGGCACAAAGCCTGCTGCAGCGATTATTGACTTCGATGCGAACGGTGAAATTGTCGGACTTTCATGAGTTCAGAAGTTAAGCGCACAGCTGGTGGCGCATTGCTGCTCGACGGCATGCAGTTGCGAGATGAGACGGTTGCCAAAATAAAAGCGACGATTACTGCGGCCGGCAACCCAAAAATCTGCTTGGCAACCGTGTTGATTGGCGACGATCCACCTAGTCATATATATGTCGCGAATAAACACAAAAAAGCTCAAGAGGCCGGCATGGTGTCAAAGGGTCTGCAACTGCCTGCTGATGCAACTCAGGCCCAAGTTGAGAAGGCAGTCAGCGAGTTGGTTGCCGACAAAAGCGTGCACGGAATCTTGGTGCAGTTGCCATTGCCTAAGCACATCAACACTGAAGCAGTTCTGGCATTGCTGCCAGTCGAAAAAGACGTTGACGGTTTAACTGAACGCTCGTTGGGTCGTCTCGTTCGAGATTTGCCGGGCCATGTGCCATGCACGCCACTTGGGGTTGTTCGAATTCTTCAGCGATACAACATCGAAACAGTCGGTAAGCGAGTTGTAGTAATCGGCCGCTCGGCTTTAGTCGGGTTGCCTCAAATGTTGTTGCTGGTAAGACGAGGAGCCGACGCCACCGTGACGGTTGCACACAAATCGACCAAAGACATGATCGAAGTTTGTCGCGAGGCCGACATCATTATCGCTGCTGCTGGTGCTGCACGTATGGTGACGGCTGCTCATGTCAAACCAGGGGCGACCGTGATTGATGTCGGCGTGACTCGCATCAACAACAAGATCGTTGGCGATGTTGATTTTGATGCGGTTCAAGCAATCGCTGGCGCGATCACGCCGATGCCCGGCGGCACCGGTCCGATGACGATTGCTTGTTTGCTCGAAAACACGCTTGAGGCTGCTCGCATGCAGGGAGCGATTTGAAGAAACTTAAGACTGTTTACGACTATGTAATCGTCGGTGGCGGATCCGCCGGGTCAGCGCTTGCAAACAGATTGAGTGCAAATCCAAATAATAAAGTTTTAGTGCTTGAAGCTGGGCGCCCAGATTATTGGTGGGACGTTTTTATTCATATGCCGGCGGCCTTGACGTTTCCGATTGGAAGTCGTTTTTATGATTGGCTCTACGTTTCAGAGCCCGAGCCAAATATGAACAACCGTCGCATCACGCAAGGTCGCGGAAAAGTTTTAGGCGGATCTTCAAGCATCAACGGAATGATCTTTCAACGCGGTAACCCGCTTGACTATCAACGATGGGCAAGCGACCCTGGCATGGGTACTTGGGACTACGCACACTGTCTGCCGTATTTCAAACGACTAGAAAATTGTTTAGCGGCAGATCCTGACGATCAATTTCGTGGGCACGACGGACCACTGCAGCAAGAACGTGGCCCGATTAAAAATCCGTTGTTCTCGGCTTTTTTCAAAGCAGTGCAGCAGGCTGGTCATGAATTAACTTCCGATGTAAACGGTTATAAGCAAGAGGGCTTCGCGGCTTTTGATCGAAATCTAAGGCGCGGACGTCGACTTAGTGCGGCGCGTGCATATTTGCACCCGGTGATGCATCGCAAGAACTTGACAGTCAAGTGTCGTGCTCTAGTAACAAAGTTGAACATCGAGAATAAAAAAGTTACAGGCGTCAATTTTGAGTTACCGTTTGGACGCAAACGCACTGTCGATGCAAAAGAAGTTGTTTTATGTGGAGGCTCATTCAACTCGCCACAGTTGTTGCAAGTTTCTGGCATTGGCAATTCGCAGCATCTCAAGAGCGTTGGCGTTGAGCCGGTGCATCATTTGCCGGGTGTCGGCGAAAACTTGCAAGACCACCTCGAGGTTTATGTACAGCACTCTTGCAGTCAGCCCGTATCGCTGAACCCGATGTTGAAACTTCATTACCGACCATTTATTGGTTTGGCATGGCTGTTTCGTCGTGGGCCGGGTGCTTCAAACCATTTTGAAGGCGGTGGGTTCATTCGCGGCAATCAATCTTTCAAGTATCCGAACTTGATGTTTCACTTTTTGCCAATTGCCGTGCGCTACGACGGCACTGCTCCTGCGGGCGGTCACGGATATCAGGTGCATATTGGTCCGATGTATTCGAACTCTCGTGGATCAGTGCGTATCAAGTCGCCCGATGTTCATGTGAAGCCAGAGTTACGCCTTAACTATTTGTCAACCCCTGAAGACCGTCAAGAGTGGGTCGAGGCAATCGCCGCAGCGCGCAAGATTTTGGCCCAGCCGGCGTTCAAAGAATTCGATGGTGGCGAGATTTCACCGAGTCCGGCTGTCGCAACCGATGAGCAAATTCTTGATTGGGTACGAAAAGACGGCGAGACGGCGTACCACCCTTCGTGCACTTGTCGCATGGGGATCGACGAGATGTCGGTAGTTGACCCGCTGACAATGGGCGTGAGGGGGATTGTGGGATTGCGCATTGTTGATGCCTCGGTGATGCCTTACGTCACTAATGGCAATATTTATGCGCCGACGATGATGATTGCCGAAAAAGCTGCCGACATTATTCTCGGGGTCGCACCGCTGAAACCTGAGAATGTCAATTACTTCAGCCACTCAAACTGATAGCGTTTCAAACGTTGTGCGGAAGCCAGCTTTTTGATAGTTCACTATTGTCATTGGAGATCACGTGAGTAACGAAGAATTTCAAGATATTGACCTTGCTCAGTTGGCAGATGCTGATCTTGTCGCGCAGATGCACGACGACTTGTATGACGGACTCGGCCCAGAAATTATCGAAGGCACAACAATTTTGCTTGATCGCGGTTGGTCGGCAACAAAAGTGTTAGAGACCGCACTTGTTGAAGGTATGCGAATTGTCGGTATCGACTTTCGTGACGGCATTCTGTTCGTGCCAGAAGTTTTGCTTTCAGCAAACGCGATGAAGGGTGGCATGGCGATTTTGCGTCCGTTGCTTGCAGAAACTGGCGCCGAATCAGTTGGCAAAGTTGTTATTGGCACCGTCAAAGGTGACATTCATGACATCGGCAAGAATCTTGTAGCGATGATGATGGAAGGCGCTGGCTTCGAAGTTATTGACCTTGGCATCAACACAGATGTCAATAAGTATTTGGCGGCTCTCGAAGAGCACAAACCAGACATTCTCGGAATGTCGGCACTGCTCACAACAACGATGCCTTACATGAAAGTCGTTGTCGACACGATGAAAGAAAAAGGCATCCGCGACAAGTACATCATTTTGGTGGGCGGCGCCCCGTTGAATGAAGAGTTCAGTGTTGCTGTTGGCGCCGATGCATATTGTCGCGATGCAGCAGTTGCGTCAGAAACTGCCAAGCAACTTGTAGGTGCACGTCGTTTGCGTAACGCTGAACCTCCTGGTCCATCAGTCGCCTGATCATTAGTTTGCGATGTCGACTGACACGCGACCGTTAATAATTGCCTGTGGTGCGCTAGTCAGCGAACTTCGTGCAGTTTTAGAAGCTTCTGGTTTTGATCAAAGTGTCGAAGTCAAATATCTGCCAGCGAACTTGCACAATCGTCCCGAGCATATTGCGCCGCAAGTTGGTGAACTGCTTGACCAAAATCTAAACCGATCGGTGTTTGTCGCCTATGCCGACTGTGGCACGGGAGGGCATCTAGATCAACTGCTGGCAAAGCATCCAAAAGTTCAACGCTTGCCGGGCGCCCACTGTTACGAGTTCTTTGCCGGGTCGGAGGCTTTTTTGTCGGCACACGATCAAGAGCCGGGAACTTTTTATTTGACCGATTTTCTGGCCAAGCATTTTGAGGCTTTGGTTTGGCAGGGGCTGGGGCTCGATGAACATCCAGAGTTGCGTGATATGTACTTTGGCAACTATCGCCGAGTCTTGCTTTTCTCACAAACGAACAATCTTGAAATAGTTGCAGCGGGAAAGGCCGCTGCGGCGCGTCTGGGTTTAGAATTTGAACACCGACATGTCGGCCTTGAAAGTTTTTCGAAATCAATACCGGTTACGTTTCTGAACTCGACCGCCAAGCAGTGAAATAGGGAGAATTTAAAGTGCCACGCGGAAGTAACGAAGTGATCGTAATCATGTGGCGTGATATTCCGGCACAAGTTAACGCCCAATCGGGTCGTGAGCGAAAACAAGTGCAACTACCCGAAAAGTTTCAGCGTGCGATTGACCGCGCGAAACGTAAGGCACACATCTACACGGCTGAAGAAGATATTGCACAATGGCGACGATTGAGCTTGCCGCTTAACGGAGATCTAACCGAGGCCGCTCAACGCGAAGCAGATCGTTTAGATGGCGAGTACTCTCGTGAGCGTCTCGGCAAGCTCGCATTTGCGGGCGGTTTTGAAGCTGATGTCAACGAGGCAGGCTTCTCGAACCAAGATTTGCTGGATCTCGAAGAGCTAGAAGAAAACGAAGAAAACGAAATCAAATAGAAAACCATTAAATATCAATTAAAGAGGAAAGAAAATGACCGACACAATTATCTCATCTGCCACAAAAGAAGTTGTGATTGGATTTGGCCGACCATTCGTAATGATCGGTGAGCGAATCAACCCAACAGGTCGCAAGATGCTGGCAGCAGAAATGAAAGAGGGCAATTTCAGTCGCGTTGAAGCCGATGCATTGGCTCAAGTTGCTGCTGGTGCTCACATGTTGGATGTCAATGCGGGTATCCCGCTTGCAGACGAGCCAGCACTTTTGGCTCGTGCAATCAAATTGGTTCAATCGATCACTGATGTGCCTTTGTCAATCGACTCGTCAATTATTGAAGCGCTTGAAGCCGGCCTTGCGGTTTATCAGGGCAAGCCACTTGTCAACTCGGTTACGGGAGAAGATGCAAACCTTGAGCGGGTGCTTCCACTTGTTGCAAAATACGGCGCCGCTGTTGTGGCAATTTCGAACGATGAAACCGGAATCAGCATGGACCCTGATGAGCGTTTTGCTGTGGCCAAGAAGATCGTTCAACGCGCAGCCGACCACGGAATTCCGGCAAGCGACGTGGTGGTTGATCCTCTCGTGATGCCAATCGGCGCAATGGGCGATGCAGGTCGCACGGCTTTCAAGATCATTCGCCGTTTGCGTGAAGAACTCAAAGTGAACACAACTTGTGGTGCTTCAAACGTCAGTTTTGGTATTCCGTCGCGCAATAACATCACCGGAACTTTCTTGGCGATGGCGATCGGTGCCGGCATGACATCGGCGATCATGAATCCGTTGCACGAAGAAGTAAAGACACTAGTTATGGCCGCAGACGTGTTGGTCGGAAACGACGAGAATTGTTCGGCATGGATTCGCGCAAATCGTGACCCCAACGAAGTGAACGCAGAGCGCACCGCCCGCAACAGTCGCGGTCGCCGCAGAACCGAGTAACAAAAAACCATGGAGCGGCGCGTTGTCTTTACCCCGTCGGGGTTGGACGGCGTCGTGCCTGACGGCGTAACTGTTCTCGATGCTGCTCGTCAATTGGGTGTCGACATTGATTCTGTTTGTGGTGGTCGCGGAATATGCGGTCGCTGTCAGATCACTCCTTCAAATGGAGTCTTTGCAAAGTGGGGGATAACTGCAACCGAGACTTCGCTGTCTGGGTTGGCAGAAACTGAAACTAACTATCGGGCTAAGCGTGCATTGGTCCCAGGTAATCGACTTGGGTGTGCGGCGCGAATTTGTGGCGATGTTGTAATTGACATTCCAGCGATTAGTCAGGTGCATCGTCAAATCGTGCGAAAAGATTTAGATCTAGATCCGATAATCGTCGACCCGAGTTTCAGCTTGTTTTATTTGACCATCCCTGAAGCGCAACTTGGTGATTCGGTGAGCGCTGCCGATGCTTTATCTAACGCAGTTGCAGCACAACATAAGCGCAAAGCACCTGAAGTTGCTAGACGGGCCTTGAATACGTTGCACTCGGCGATGGCAAAAGCCGAAGGCGAAGTGACGGTTGCAGTTCGACACACTGACGGCGCAGATCAAATCGTTGCTGCTTGGCCAGGTTTCGTTGATGCTGCATACGGAATTGCAGTTGACGTGGGCTCGACAACAGTTGCTGGACACCTTTGCGAATTATTGACCGGAGAAATTGTCGGCAGCTACGGATTGATGAACCCACAAATTCGATTCGGCGAAGACCTGATGAGTCGCGTTTCGTTTGTAATGATGAACCCGGGTGGCGAAGTTGAGTTGACAAATGCAATTCGAGCAGCACTTAACGACTTGATTGCCAACTTGGTGAAAAATGCTGGCATTACTAAGTCGAATGTCCTCGAAATCACGATCGTCGGTAACCCGATTATGCACCACATAGTTTTAGGAATTGACCCAACGCCGTTGGGTATGGCCCCGTTCGTTTTGGCAACAAACGAATCAGTGAGCGGGTGGGCAAACGAACTTGATTTAGATTTGCCCAACGCCGCGTATTACGTCGGTCCGTGCATCGCTGGCCACGTGGGTGCTGATACTGCGGCCGCAATTTTGGCCGAAGGTCCGCATCGCTCGAAAGAAATGCAATTGCTCGTCGATATCGGCACAAACGCTGAAATTGTTTTAGGAAATACGAGTCATCAATTTGCTGCATCAAGCCCTACGGGTCCTGCATTTGAAGGCGCTCAGATCAGTGCCGGACAAAGAGCCACAGCGGGAGCTATCGAGCACGTACGAATTGATCGAACGACACTTGAGCCTCGCGTGAAAGTGATCGGTTCAGAATTATGGAGCAACGAGCCAGGTTTTATTGAGTCACTCGGCGACACTGTTGTAACCGGAGTTTGTGGTTCAGGCATTATTGAAGTAATCGCCGAAATGTATTTGAGCGGAATTATCGATACCGATGGCGTCGTGCGAGGTGAACTGACTTCGAAGTCAAGCCGAATTGTTAGCGATGAGAGAACCTTCTCATATTTGTTTTATGAACATGGCGATACCAAGTTGTACGTAACACAAAACGACGTTCGTGCGATTCAGTTGGCAAAGGCCGCGTTGCGCGCAGGTATTGATCTTCTCGTTGAGCACGCGGGCAACCCAGTTGTGCACGACATTCGTCTTGCGGGCGCTTTCGGTGCGCACATTGATCCGGTTTATGCGATGGTTCTCGGGCTTGTGCCGGATTGTCCGGTTGCAGGTGTTCGTGCAGTCGGAAATGCTGCAGGCGCCGGAGCCGTGCAGTCGCTTTTGTCGCGTAAGTTGCGTCAAGAAATGGAAGACACGGTGCGCAAAGTTACAAAAATTGAAACTGCAACTGAGCCAAGATTTCAACAATTGTTTGTCGAAGCAATGGCGTTTCCGCATAAGACGGCTCTGGCGCCGAACTTGGCAAAGGTGATTGACCTGCCTGCGCGAGACGTATCTTCTGCCGACGGTCAAGGTCGAGGCCCGTCTCGGTCGGGTCGCCGTCGCAGACCTTAGGTCGGCGTGGCAGAATAGAAACATGTCTGAAGTAACACGCACAAAACGGTCTGGAGGGCGAGCAGGTCGCCAAACCTTGAGAACTTCACACGAGCCTGATCGTGATGCTTTTATTACTCGGTTGATCAAGCCATACGAACTTGTTTCTGATGAAGGTCTAGAAATTATTGAGCACAATGCCGACACAATTCTTGAAGAAGTTGGCATTGAAGTTCGCGACTATCCGTCGGCTATCAAGCGTTTCAAAGATGCTGGTGCAGATGTAGACGGCACGCGGGTGCGCTTTCCTCGAGGTATGTGTCGGCAAGTAGTTTCTGCAACTGCACCGCGCGTCTACACACAACACGCCCGTAATCCGATTAACAATGTGCAAATCGGTGGCGATGCAACAGTGTTCGCGCCTAACTACGGTTCGCCATTTGCTTTCGACCTTGACAACGGTCGCCGCTATGCGACCATCACCGATTTTCAAAACTTCGTAAAACTTGCCTACATGTCGCCGCGCATGCACCATTCGGGTGGCACGGTGTGTGAACCAGTTGATATTCCGGTGAGCAAGCGTCACCTCGACATGGTTTACGCTCACATTAAATACAGCGACAAAGGTTTTATGGGTTCGGTAACTGCTGGTGAGCGTGCTCAAGACAGTGTCGAAATGGCACGCATTGGTTTTGGTGGAGACTTGCAAGACCGAACTGTGATGACGAGTTTGATTAATGCTTCGTCGCCACTTGTTTGGGACGCGTCGATGCTCGCTTCAGCTGAGGTTTACGCAACAAATAATCAAGCCACGATTATTACTCCATTTATTTTGGCCGGAGCTATGGCTCCATCTACTTCTGCAGGTGTCGCCACACAAACTTTGGCTGAAGCACTCGCCGGAATGATGTTCACTCAACTTGTTCGACCAGGCGCACCCGTAATTTTGGGATCATTCGCCTCGTCAATGTCAATGCAAACTGGTGCACCAACGTTTGGTACCCCTGAACCGGCGATTGTGCTTTACACAATGGCGGCTCTTGCGCGCCGACTCGGTGTGCCGTTTCGCTCGGGTGGTTCGTTGACCGCATCCAAACTTCCAGACGCGCAGGCTGCATATGAAAGTGCATCAACCTTGATTCCGACGTTGATGGCGGGCACGAACTTCGTTTTGCACGCAGCAGGTTGGCTCGAGGGTGGCTTAGCAATTGGTTACGAAAAGTTTATTTTGGACGACGACCAACTCGGCATGATGGCAACATTTGCAAAAGGCTTAGACATCTCACCAAACGGTCAAGCTCTCGATGCAATTCGCGAAAACCCACCAGGCAATCATTTCTTGGGCACTGCGCACACCTTGGCAAACTTCGAGTCGGCGTTTTATCGTTCGACAACGTCAGACAACTCAAGTTACGAACAGTGGCTTGAAGATGGTGGCGATGACTCGGCCAAGCGAGCCAACCGGATGTGGAAAGAACGGCTTGCGAACTATGTCGCACCGCCTCTAGACGACGCGATTGATGAAGAACTAAAAGAATATGTGACTAAGCGCAAAAATGAGTTGCCAGACACGTTTGGCTAATAAAAGCCTCTAGTATTTCGGCATGTCCATATTTTCCAGACTTAGTAAAACCTCACTTCGAGTAACGCCGGCGGTCAAGACGCTGGTCGGAAACATGCGCTACGAGTTGATTCCGATGAAGAGTATCGAACAAGGAATTCTCGACTTGCCAGCAGGCGCCCCAGTGTCGGTGACTTGTTCGCCAGTCAAAGGGATCTCGGCGACGCAAGAAATTTCGGCTCGTTTGATCGCATCAGGTCACGAAGTTGTGCCGCACTTTGCTGCGCGGCTTGTTGAATCGCGTGATCATGTGCAAAAGCTTGCAACTTGGGTGCGCGAGCAGGGGATCAAAGAAGTTTTTTTGATTGCAGGCGACGCAGAGCAACCAGCCGGACCATACACAGACGGCGTTGAGTTGCTGCGCGACTTTCTAGACAGCAATAGCGGTGTTGAGCGTGTTGGGTTTGGAAGCTACCCAGACGGTCATGCGTTCATCAGTCGCGAAGATTTGAGCACAGCATTGCATCACAAACAGAAATTATTGCAAGAGGCTGGCGTTCAAGGTCTTGCTTCGACTCAAATGTGTTTTGATATCGCGTTGATTCGTTCTTGGTTGAAACAAGAGCGCAACAACGGTTTCACAATGCCAATTCAGCTGGGTGTGCCGGGTGTTGTTGATCGCACACGATTGATGAGTCTTGGTGTGCGAGTTGGTGTTGGTGCCTCGATGCGTTATTTGAGCAAGAACCGCGCATCAATTATGAAAATGCTCTCACCAGCCGGCTATGACCCAACTGAGCTTGTGGCTGGTTTGGCCAAAGATGCAAAAGAATTGAACATTGTCGGTCTGCATTCGTTCACTTTCAATAGCGTTGCTGATACTGCAGCCTGGCAACGTGAGGTAATGGCAAGTCAGTGAAAACCGATGCAGTTGTAATTGGCGCGGGAGTCATTGGCGGCGCAGTTGCGTTAGAGCTCGCAAAAGCCGGTCGTTCGGTAGTGATCGTTGACAAGGGTTCGGCGGCTGGAGCCGGCTCGACGTCTGCGTCATCGGCAATCATTCGGTTCAGCTATTCAACTCTTGATGCTGTGTTGATGGCGTGGGAGTCGGCAACAGTCTGGGAAAACTGGGCAGAGTATCTCGGTGTGGTTGACCCCGACGGAATGGCAAAATTTATTCGCACTGGCTATCTGGTGTACCGCACCGAGGGATACGACGGCGAAACCGTGCGCAAAATTTGGGACGAAATCGGAATCCCATACGACATATTGACTGCCGATGAGTTGCGCAAGAAGTTCCCCGCACTTGATGCCGGCAGCTACTGGCCACCAAAGACGATCGATGATCCTGCCTTTGGTGACGACGCAGTGGGCGAGTTGTCGGGTCTTTACGATCCACTCAGCGGTTTCATGGATGACCCGATGTTGGCGGCGCACAACTTGGTGAACGCAGCGAAAGCACATGGCGCGCAAACTCGATTCAAAGAAGAAGTTGTTGCGATTGATAATGACGGCAAGAAAATTACTGGCGTAACACTGGCTAGTGGTGAAAAAATCGAAGCTGCAATTGTTGTCAATGCGGCAGGTCCGCATGCGAGCAAAATAAATCGCATGGCCGGAGTTGCCGAAGAAATGAATATTCGACATCGCCCATTGCGCCAAGAGGTCTATGTGGCCCCTGCTCCAAAGGGATTCAAACTTGAAGACGACGCACCAATCGTGGCTGACCTAGATACGGGCATCTACTTCAGGCCTCATCCGGGCGGAACATTGAATCTCGGCGGTACTGAGCCAGCATGTGATGACCTGCACTGGATCGAGGACGCCGACGATTGGCGTCAAGAAACGACCGTTGAAATCTGGGAGACGATGATGTTGCGTCTTGCGCGACGAATGCCCGAATTCGGCGTGCCGGTTTCACCATCAGGAATTGGCGCTCTCTACGACGCGACTGACGACTGGGTGCCGATTTACGATCGCTCGAGCATCGACGGTTTCTATATGGCTTGCGGCACGAGCGGTAATCAATTTAAGAACGCTCCGCTTGCGGCGATTTTTATTCGGTTGTTGATTGAAGCTTCCGAAGCTGGCAAGAATCACGACGATGAGCCAATTCAATACGTTGGTCCACGTTCTGGAAAAACTATAAACATTGGCGCGTTCTCGCGTTTGCGGCAAGCCTTGGTTACTTCTGGAACGGTGATGGGCTAATTCGCGAATGCGAACTTCGCTTAGCGATTTAATCGCAACCGGAAAAATAATTCTCGCCGATGGTGCGACTGGTACAAACTATTTTGAACTTGGCTTGACATCAGGTGAGCCACCAGAGTTTTGGCTTGACTCACACCCCGAACGTGTGACTGGTTTGCATCAACAATTTGTTGACGCGGGTGCAGACATTATTCTGACCAACACATTCGGCGCGAATCGCCATCGTTTGAAACTGCACAACGCCCAAGCGCGTACATACGAACTTGCCAAGAAGGCGGCTGAGCTTGCGCGAAACGTCGCCGACTCATGCGCGCGGCCAGTTGTCGTGGCTGGCTCGGTTGGTCCGACTGGCGAATTGTTTGACCCACTCGGTGCGCTGACACATGATGAGGCCGTCGACACTTTTGAAGAACAGATCCGTGGATTAAAAGACGGAGGCGCGGATGTTGCATGGATCGAAACAATGTCGGCGATCGAAGAGGTTCGTGCAGCAGCTCAGGCTGCGATCAACGTGGGCATGCCATATGTGGCGACATGCAGTTTTGATACGGCTGGTCGCACGATGATGGGTCTGAAACCAGATGGCTTGGCAAATGTTTTTGCTGATCTGGCGGTGCCTCCGGTTGCCATGGGTGCAAATTGTGGCGTCGGCGCATCTGACATTTTGGTTACAGCACTCGAGATGGGTGCGACTGCCGACCATGCGCACATTCCATTGATAACCAAAGGCAACTGTGGTATTCCACGATTTGAAGGAATTGAAATCAAATATTCTGGAACACCTGAACTGATGTCGAAATATGCCGACATGGCGGTGAATGCAGGAGTGCGAATCGTGGGTGGCTGTTGCGGAACTTCACCAAAACATCTTGCGGCGATGCGTCAAGCGATTGATAATCATGTTGAGGGGCCACGACCGACTATCGAATCAATTATTCAAAATATTGGCCCGCTGAC
>CANKZL010000003.1 GCA_947488385.1 Acidimicrobiaceae bacterium
CGCCGAGCACAGGGTCAACCGAAGAAATCACGGCAACAGCATCGGCAACTAAGCCACCGCGCATCATGTGCGGCATCGTTTGAATGTTGATGAAACTCGGAGCCCGCACGTGCATTCGGTAAGGCGTCGCAGAACCATCACTGGCGATATAGCAAGCAATTTCGCCTCGCGGACTTTCAATTGCGACATAGGCCTCACCCTCGGGAACTTTAAAGCCCTCAGTGAATATTTTGAAGTGGTGAATCAGCGCTTCCATTGACTCATCAATACGACCTCGTGGCGGCGGCGTCACCTTCTTATCTTGAATTCGATAGTCGCCTTGAGGCATCGCATCTAAAACTTGGCGAACAATGCGCATGGATTCACGAATTTCATTGAGACGAATTGAATATCGATCAAAAGCATCGCCGTAGCTTCCAACAATCACATCAAACTCCACTTTGTCGTAGCGCAAATACGGCATATCCCGTCGCAAGTCCCACGACAAGCCGGTGCTTCGCAAAATCGGACCAGTTGCTGAGAGAGCGATTGCCTCATCGCGGGTGATCACACCAACACCTTGAAGTCGTTCGCGCCAAATCGGTTGTCCCGTCATCAATATTTCATATTCTGCAAGTCGTGCGGGCAAAGAATCAAGCAAACCTAAAACTTCGTCACGCCACCCCGCAGGCAAATCAGCGGCGACACCGCCGGGGCGAATGAAGTTATGGTTCATTCGAAGTCCGGTGACTTTTTGGAAGAATCGCAAGACTTCTTCACGCTCGCGGAAGCCGTAAAGCATCATTGAAACTGCGCCCAAGTCCATGCCGTTCGTCGCCATGAACAAAAGGTGGCTGCTGATTCGATTCAACTCTGAAAGCAACATTCGAATCCACACCGCACGCTCAGGAATGTCTTGATCAATACCCAGAAGTTTTTCGGTTGTCATCGCAAAGACAAGTTCATTATTTAATGGCGACGCATAATCCATGCGGGTCACGTTCGTGCCACCTTGCATGAAAGTCAGTGACTCACCGGTTTTCTCCATGCCCGTATGCAGGTATCCGATTACTGGTTTGCAACGCAAAACGGTTTCGCCTTTGAGTTCGAGCATAAGTCGAAGCACACCATGCGTACTTGGGTGTTGAGGGCCCATGTTGATGATCATTGTTTGATCTTCGCTTTGCGTACCCGCAAGCGCCGCCACTTCTGATTCGCTCATTCGCAGAACTGCACCAGACCCGCGAAGCACTTCTTTTTCTGAAACATCTTTTCTAAGTTGAAGTTCTTGTCGACCTTCGCTCGTGCCGGCAGACGTAACTTGATTCGTGCTGGTCAAGTCTTCAGTTGCGGTCATGACGCAGCACCTTTGAACTGAACTGGAATGTTGCCTTGGGCGTAATCTTTTCGCAGAGGGTGACCTTGCCAGTCTTCTGGCATCAATATTCGTGTCAAGTCTGGGTGACCGTTGAATTTGATTCCGAACATGTCAAACACTTCGCGCTCCATGGCTTCTGTGCCCGGATAAACATCGAATGCCGAGTCAACAACTGGGTCAGATTCAGAAACTTGAATTCGCAGACGCACGCGACGGCGTTGCGAGAGAGATAAAAGATTGACCACTAGTTCAAAACGCTCAAGGGTGATCTGACTTGCCACTTCTGGCGAAATACTGCGACCAGGATGAGTCAAATAGTCAACGGCCGTTAGATCAACACACATTTCAAAGCCTTCACTGCGCAATGCAGTGATCGTCTTTAAATAGTCGGCTTTTAGGACGAAACGAACATCATCGGCGACATGACCAGAAACTTGCGACATGGCTCAACGCGATCCAAGTACAACCGGGGTCGTTGTGCCTGCAGGAATTTCTTGAATATGCACTTGCGCTCCCGCCCCAGTTGACTGACGACGACGCATGATTTCACCATCTTCAATTAGTTGATGCAGGGTTTCAATTGCATGAATCAAAGTCTCAGGTGTTGGCGGGCAACCCGGCGCGTAAACATCTACCGGAACAATCTGGTCTACACCTTGCACGATTGCGTAATTGTTGAACATTCCGCCGCTACTTGCGCAGACGCCCATTGAGATAACCCATTTCGGTTCCATCATTTGGTCGTAAACCTGGCGCAAAACCGGTGCCATCTTTTGGCTGACTCGCCCCGCAACAATCATGATGTCGGCTTGACGCGGTGACGCACGAAAAACTTCCATTCCGAAACGAGCCAAGTCATAGTGCGCTGTTCCTGCGGTCATCATTTCAATCGCGCAACAGGCCAAACCAAATGTTGCGCCCCAACTCGACCTTGAACGAGACCACTTGACTAGTTCCTCTACGCGACCCGTCAAGAAGTTGTGCTCGAGCCCACCCAAGCCATCGTCAGCAACGTTTTGAATGATTCCCATCAGACTGAAACTTTTTCTTTCTCGCGACCTTCAAGACCAACACGACGAATTGTTGTTGATGTTGAGCGAGATGCCGACAGAATATCGCCGTCAACTTCTACCAACTGGCGCGACTTCTTGAGCGGACCCCAATCCAATGCGCCACGAGCTACAACGTAAACAAACGCTACGAAAAAGACTGCACTGAAAGCCAGCAACTCGGCAAAACCATAGACACCAAGCGACTGGCTCGCAACGGCATATGGATAGACAAAAATAATTTCGATGTCAAACATGATGAACAGCATCGCCACAACATAAAAGCTGACAGGAAATCTCTCTGGGGCTTCAAGACTGGGGACAATTCCACACTCATAGGGTGCTTCTTTTGCTGAATTCGGACGTCGCGGTGCTAAAAGTTTTGATGCGACAAGCGAGCCGACGCCAAACAGAATCGCCAAAATTGCTAATACAACTATCGGTAGATATTGACCCACGGGTTAGCTCTTCGCTGATGAACTTGAACCTGCGTCAACGCCGAGGTTCTCGCGCAAACGTAGGTCGCGCACATGCAAAAGTCGACAAAGCAGCAAAAAGATGATCGTCGAGCCAATTGTTATAAAAATTGCCGGCTGACGTTTAGTGCCGAGATCTCGCAACATATATACGTATCGCTGAGGCGCAGTCTCATCGATGACCGGGCGCGCTGGTGCTCGGCCTGGCTCAGTTCGTTGCGGAACCACTGGGGCGATCTGAACTAACGAATAATGCGGCTCATGAAAGAACGCGAGAAAGTCAAGTGACTCACTAATTTTTGGCCAGCGGTCCCCGCCCTTGTCGTAGACGGCGACCGAGACATATTCTCCAGACGCAAGTTCTTCGGCTTGATTCTGAAGTATTTCGTCAGCAGACGCCGCTGCTTGACCACGACGAGGATCAGAGTCCTCAAGCAACAACCATCCCTCGCTCTGCAATGCTGCAGATGCAGCAGCAGCGTCACCGACGAAATCGCCAGATGGCTGCATCGGCATGATCAGAATTTCGGCGTCGTCCAACAAATCAGAACTGCGCACAATTGTTGTCGGGTCAGCAGGTTGCCAAGTTGGTTCGCGACCTTTAAGACCAATGCCGTATGTCCACCAAATTGCGCCCATCGTTGCCATCCAGCCAAATAGACCGGCCAGAACCACCAAGAAACCAAGTCGTGCACCAAGATTCGTGCCTACCACTAAATAGGTGCCACCGATTAATACGCCGACTGCAATCGCAACGATTACAAAACCTCGAAGTTGTGGCTCCCAGCTGACTGCAAGTATTGAAAACATTCCTACAAACCTCTCACATAGTCAATTACTGCAGCAATTTGATCATCAGTAAGCATCAAACCAAACGCCGGCATTCGACCTGAGCCTTGACCTTGTTGTCCGTATTTCTTGCCGAACTCGCTGCCGCCTTTAATGAAGGCAATCATTTCATCGCGTTGTGGAAACTGTCGAACTACCGAGCCACCTGTGAGGTTTGGGCCAAACGCGCCACCACCAGTAATTTGCGGATCACCATATGACCAACCTTTGGTATGGCATCGCGCACAAGAGAAGTTACCGCTACCTAAATCCAAGTTGAATAGTGCTTCACCGATTGTTGAGTATGTGCCCGCCTTGACCTGACGCTCTGCTTCATCTTGAATCTCTTTTTGCTTTTCATCGGGCAACTTGCCGTTGGCATCACGTGGAGTTTCAATACTTTTCACGTAGTCAATAACAGTTTGAATCTGCTGATCGTTCATCGGCCCGCCCCCGACCAAACCCCATGCCGACATCGGAGAGAACGGACGACCATATTCGAGAATGAATCGAACTTCTTCTTCGCTGTATCGATAAAAAACGGTGTTAATTGCTGGTGCTTTCCAGTTGACTTGCTTCACTTCAGATGTATTCGGGTCAGTGATGGCATATGAGGCAACGCCGCCGCCACCGTTCATGCCACCGTGGCAACCAGCACAGTTAAAGCCCCCATCTGCAGTCGTGGCGAAAAGTCCACTTCCCCATTCTTCAAAAATATGTTCAAATTCTTTCTCTGCCCCGACCATGCGACCGGGTTCAAGAATCCAGTAAAGCGGAAGCGCAATCGTTGTAACGGCAAGAAAGGCAAGGCCGATTAGTTGAGTGCGCTCTATTTTCTCGCCTTCCAAACGCTCGTCGTCGTAATACGGTTTGCGGTTTGCGGCCAACTTGATTTCGGCGCCAATCTCGCGCTTTGAAGATCGCAAGTTTCCAAGCCCATAAATAACCCAACCCAAAACGGACGCAAGAAGAATTACCCAAGCGACAGTCGTCGTCGTGTCAGCAAATATCACTGCAAAACTCATCTAGTGTCCACCCGTTCCGCCGACACAGTGTGGCCCTTCTGCCTCTTGACCAGTCGTGTTAGTTCCAATCGGCGGTCCACCGAAAACAGTTCCCGTATCGATCACAACAAAACCATTTGAAACCGAAACACCGAACCGATCCATGCCGCGTGGCGCTGGTCCACCTTTTTTCTCACCAACACGGTTGTATTGCGAACCATGACATGGGCACTCAAACCACTGGGATGTTTTGCATTCGGGAACGCGACATCCGAGGTGAGGACACTTTTGGTAGAGCGCAATTACGCCTGCACTCATGCCTGCAAGAACTGGTGCTTGCCCACCGTAAACAAGCTCTGCTTTTGATAAAGATTCTTTCGGATATTCCGTCACCCACGAACGCGCCTCAGGAAGGTAAAAGAATCCGCCACCTGAGCGAATCTGACCGATCACATCTTCAACTTTTCCAGCATTGATCTTCGAACCGAAGCCGCCCTCAGCGCCCTTCCACAAAAACGCGATCAAAGCTGCCGCAAATCCGCCGAGACTCGCGCTCATCAACGTGAACGTCGCACGATTCAAAAATGCGCGTCGTGATTCGCCAAGGATTTCTGGATCGGGTGCAACCCACGGCTCGACTTCAGCGACAGGCATCGTGGCGACAGCACTGCTTCGCACTGCGACTGCAGATGCTTCAACATCAAGTCTTGCTTTGCGAGCAGTCTTGGCTGCATTGCGATCGCGTTTGCGAGTCTCGCGTGAGAGAACTCCGACACCACTCATATCTGAGCGGCGAGTCGCAGTAAGCACCACACCTAAACCAAGAACAGCGATGACCGCGATCGCGATCGTGATGATTGTGGTTGAGTTCATATTTGTTTTATCCGATCACAATTCGAAGAAGATGCCTTCACGCCATGGGAAGACAAAGTTGAAACCAGGACCTCTGAAGAACGAACCAATAATTACGAGCACTGCCCAAAACATCAAGTGGACCGTCATCAAGCTCGTCATGAACTTTCGATCTTCTGGATGATTCGAGGTGGTGCGGTCGAGATACGGAGCAAAAATCAAAGCGATGATGCCCATTCCCGGAATTGTCACACCTGCAATCATCGGGTGGAACATCGTCAAAAGTTCTTGCAATCCAAGAAAGTACCAAGGCGCCTTTGAAGGGTTTGGTGTTTGGTTGAAATTTGCCGCTTGCAACAACGGTGCATTGACAAACCAAGAGAACATAAATACGAATGCCGTACATGCGAGTGAAGCCACGAACTCAATTCCCAACAAGTGAGGCCAAGTATGGACTTTGTCTACTGGCACGGCTTTCACGTCTTGAATTGAACCCGACTTAACAACAGTCAAAAGTCTTTGAGTATGTCCGCCTGGACCTGCACCAAATGGAACGCCATTTGAAGTTGGTGCAGCAACAACCGCAGCACCAGGTTTTTCGGCAACCGCGACCGCCGACTTGTTTCGATCTAAAAGATCAGCAGGAATTCTCTCGCCTGCATCACCTGCTGGCGCTGCGGTCGCACCAGCTGCTGATGCTGCAGCTTTTTCTCGCGCTTCTGCAGCGCGCTTGAGAAGATGCTCAGGAATGCCGGCCATCAGAGTGGTCCTGAAATTCCGCCGTCTTTACGCACGCGCCAGAAGTGGATCGCGAGAAAGATGACTGTCACGAATGGAAATAGTAAAACGTGCAACACATACCAGCGCAACAAAGTTTCGGGTCCAATTTCGACGCCGCCCAAAAGAACAAACCGCACTTGAGAACCGATGACTGGCGAGTAACCCATCATGTTTGTGCCTACGGCCACCGCCCAAAGTGCGAGTTGATCCCAAGGCAACAGATAGCCGGTAAACGAGAGCAAAAGAGTCAGAGTCAACAAAATTACGCCGATCACCCAGTTGAACTCGCGCGGTGCTTTGTAAGCGCCATGGTAAAAAACGCGGGCCATATGTAAGAACACTGCAAGAACCATCAAGTGCGCTGCCCATCGATGCATGTTTCGCACCATTAGACCAAACGTCACCGAGGTGTGCAGAGATTGAATATCTTGCCAAGCATTAGCTGCCGTCGGACGATAAAAGAACATCAAGAAAATGCCCGTGATCGTCAACAAAATAAACAGGAAGAAACTCAAACCACCGAGACAAAGCGTGTAGCTGACCTTCACCGCGTGACGCTTTACCTTTACTGGATGAAGGTGATACAGAACTGAGTTCATCACAACATACGAACGGTTTCTCGGGGAGTCTGAATAACCCTTGCGGAAGATCGAACCCGGTCGGAAAATTGAGTTCCAGGCTTGGCTTGATTGCATCGACTCGTTGAGTTTGGTCGCGCGTTGTTTAATTGTTGGCCGCGACTTCTGTTCAAGCATTTGTACCATTAGATTTTCTCCGTTCCTAAAATCTCATGCCGTATGAATAGCCGTGATTGTTCGTCCGCATGTGGGTTTCGCCAGTCGCTGGTGCAACTCCAACTTTGCCGAGGATAATCACACCTGTTGGACAACGGTCAACGCACAGCGCACAACGTGTGCAAACGTCGTCGTCAATGATAAAAACAACTTTGTCTGATGGATCTTCACCTGGCAACTCGGTGCCACTCGACTCGGTGATCGCATCTGGGTTGACCATGAAGATGCACTTCCATGGACAAATGTCAACACAGCCCTCACACATGATGCATTCGGACTGATCGATGTGAATGAACTGTTTTGGTTTTACCGCTTTGTTCAAATATTCGGCATCCACTTCGACGAGTTGGTAATCGTCGGTGTACGGCATCATCGGTGGGTTTGCGTCAGTTTTTGCCATCGCTTAACTCTTCTTCGTCAACGGACGACCGTAACTAGACGAGACAACTTCTTTGGCTACAGCCACGCCACGCTTTTGCCACCAGCTGAACAAATAGATCATCAAACCGATGTAGTACGCGTGAATCACAACAACCACGATGTCGCGAATTGCTTCATAGCTCAAAGTGATCGGAAAGTTTCCGCCAACAGTGTCTGACTTCAAAATGTCAAACGGACCATAAACAAGTTTGTCCTTGCGCCAGCCCAAGTCTTTGTCAGCGTGGTCAATGAACTGGTGAGGAACAACACCGAACGCCAAAAACAAAACTGCGAATACATACGCTGCGCCGAGCATTGCTTCACCCCAAGTTGCCTTTCGATCAAACTTGCGGCGCTTGCCGATTGGAATGACGATGACACTCAGCAGAGTCGTGAATACAAACGAAAACAGGAATGCCTGATTCACGCCTGGCCATCTGAGAATGTCAATTGCGAGCATTGTTTGAGGGCTTGCCTTTCCTCGTAAAAATCTGTTTTTAGCCTAGTCGGGTAGGCAATCAGGTCGGTATTTGTAACGCTCCAACAACTAACTCGTTGGTCACAGAGTTTCACGAATGCTCAACACCGGTTGAGATTTAATCGGCATGAGTCGCCCTTCGCATTGGTTGTGCGATCGTGAACTTCTTATTCTCAGACGTAATCCGTCTAACCTATGTACGAGAAGTTCTTCGAAAATTCAAGGAGAGTTGTGGCAGGAATACCCGAGCATCTACTTAAACGTGCGCAAGCAGCGCGCGATGCTCTCGCGGGCAAAGCACCCTCGGCAGAGACTGGTGAATCAGCGTCAAATCTTCCAGCAAAAACTTCTGAAACGAAACCTGCTCCAGCGGCTCCGGTTGCAAGCGCTCCACCACCACCCCCGCCAGATCCAAGTTATGTAATCGCCGCAAAGACTCGAAAAAAAATTCCGTTTTGGGCGATGGCAACTTTAAGTTTGTTGCCGCTTTGGGCTTTTCTTTACGCGCTCTCAATCAAACCACAAGAAAAAACCGTTGAGGGTCCGATGGCAGTTGGTGCCGGCGTTTACGGCTCATGCGCAGGCTGTCACGGAGCAAATGGTGCTGGCGGAGCGGGACGGGTACTGCACCAAGGCGAAGTGCTTAAAACTTTCCCAAAAATTGAAGACATGTTGAACTTCGTTTACACCGGCTCACAGGCATACGTAGCAGCCGAGATCAAAATATATGGCAATCCTGATCGTGAAGGTGGCGCACACGAAACACTTTCATACAACGGCAACCCAATGCCTCAACAAGGTGCAAAATACGGTGGCGGTTTGACTGACGCTGAAATCCTCGGAGTCGTTTGCCACGAGCGTTATGCCATCGGCGGCGCTGACAAAGACAGCGAAGAGTGGAAAGCAGAATACGAAATGTGGTGTTCTCCCGAGTCAGAGATTTTTCTGGGTCTCGAAGCAGGCTCAGTGAACTACGACAATCTCGCAGAATCATTCGCTGCGTTGCCGATGCCTCCTGCACGCGTTGGCACCGACCCCCGCCCCACTGGAAAATAAATCGAAACTGAGATCAAACCCCTCGATCTAACAAGCGAAGTAACAAAAGTACTTCGCACAGAAGTTCTCGTCATCGGTGGAGGTCCAGCAGGTTCGGCCGCCGGCTACTGGTTGGCAAAACATGGTCACGATGTAACAATCGTTGAACGCAAAAAATTTCCCCGCGAAAAAACATGCGGCGATGGGCTAACGCCGCGAGCTGTAAAAGAACTTGGTGACATGGGTTTGAGTACGCAGCTTGAAAGATTTCATCGCTACGAGGGTCTTCGCGCAACTGCGCACGGCAAAGAGCTCGAGCTGCAATGGCCAACTCATCCGATTTATCCGCGTTATGGCTACGTCGTGCGTCGTCGCGAACTTGACATGATGGTCGCTCGAAATGCTCAAAACGCTGGAGCTAAATTGCTAGAAGAACACGAAGCGGTTGCACCAATCATGGAAAAAGGTTGTGTACGCGGTGCAATGATCACGAATAAAGAAAACAACACGACAGTTGCTCTGCATGCCGACTACGTAGTGATTGCCGACGGTGCTAATTCGCGCTTTGGTCGCAGCATGGGCACATCGCGCGAAAGAGCATGGCCCTACGGCACTGCAATCCGCACTTATTGGCAGAGTCCAAGACATCAAGAGCCGTGGATTGAATCGGCATTAGATGTCAAAGACCGCAACGGAAAGTCAATGCCCGGATATGGATGGATCTTTCCAGTTGGCGACGGCACAATAAATATTGGCGTCGGCCTGCTTTCAACTTTCAAAAACTTCAAAGACGTCAACACTTCGAACTTGCTGGATTCATACGCGCACATGGTCGCGGATCGTTGGGAGATAGACCCAACCAAGCCAGAGTGCAAAGCAACGAGTGGAAAGATTCCAATGGGCGGATCAGTTGGTCCAAAAGTTGGACCAACTCACATCGTGATTGGTGACGCTGCCGGAAGTGTCAACCCATTTAATGGTGAAGGTATTGACTATGCATACGAAACCGCACATATGGCAGCCGATGTAATTCATGATGCATTGACTTCGGGAGATGCGATGGCATTGAAACGCTACGAACAACTCGTCGAAGATGAGTATGGGCAATATTTTAAAGTTGCAAGATTGTTCGCGCGAATAATCGGTAGACCAGCCCTAATGCGCGAACTCTCTCGCGTCGGAATCCACAGTCGCACTCTCATGGAATGGGTATTGCGAATAATGGCAAATCTTTTGCGACCAGATGAATTGGGTCCTGCCGAGGCCGCATATAAAGCAGCCGCAGCCATTGTCCGGCTCTACCCCAACGCTTAAGAACTAACCAGTACAGACAACTTCGTCGACTTGATCAGAGATCAAGTTCAACTTTGCGATGCTTTTGTCTGGTGCATAGCTATTTATAAAGTCGCGCAAAGTGCCGGTATCTTCACCGCAAGTTTTTTTGACTCCATTGGCGAGACGAACAATCCAGCCATTGGCTAGAACTCCGCGACTACCTGAATCGAGCATGTCAACCAAACTTGGCAGTTCAAGCACACGCGTCGGCTTTTCACCGTTCGTGTCTATCAAGGCAAACCACATTACCGAGTCACCAAACATGTTTGCCAAAAAAACACAGCCTGAGCGAGCAGCGAGGTCTGTGCAACTATTTTGCCCAGGTGTATCTGCCGCAATGAAAATGATCCGACCATCATCGAGTGCAGCCGATGCTTCACCAATAGTTCGACCATTTTCTATTCGCCAACCCTCGCTTTGAGAAAAAGTTGAAACAAGAGCCACGGTTTCAATGTTCTTTTCGACATTTGCCGAGATTGACTCTCCACCATCTGCGCCACCAAAGCAATCACCACAAGTAACAAACCTCAGCAAGAGAGCCACAAAAAGCAGCACCCCAAGAGCCATCCACAATCTTGGGTTCAGTAGTTGACGCACACTCTTAGGTTAGGCGCGTCAACTAAGACGGCCCTTAAAACAAGAATTAAACAGTAACTGGATTCGACTTTTGCTGAGGCTTCAAACCTTCGGTTTGCTCAGTTCGCATCTGTTCGTAATAACTCAAAATCTGCAACTCAACCCCGAGATCAACATTTCGAACCGACACGCTGCTCGGAGTCGCCAACACAATCGGCGCGAAATTCAAAATTGATGCAACACCCGCATCAACTAAAGCATCGACCGCTGATTGCGCAGCCGTGGTGGAAGTCGTGATCGCACCTATCGTCACTTTCAAATCGCGAACGATCTTGCTGAGATTCTTTACATCGCCAATTGTTAATGATCCAGTTGTCTGGCCAATCTTTTTTGGATCATTGTCAACAATGCCCACCACCGGAAATCCGCGTGGGGTAAAACCACCAAATTTTGCAAGCGCGCAACCTAAGTTGCCCGCGCCAATGACTACAACATTCCATTCACGCAATAATCCAAGTTCGCGCTTGATCTGGTGAATCAAATATGTAACTTCATAACCAACACCTCGAGTTCCGTAACTGCCGAGGTACGACAAGTCTTTTCTAACTTTGGCGGCATTGACGCCCGCGAGAACTGCAAGTTCGTCGCTCGAAAAACGCAGAACATTTGTTGCGTGCAAATTATTTAAGATTTGCAAGTAGACCGGCAAACGAGTAACGGCTGCGTCGGGGATTCTGCGTCGCTGAAGTTGTGTCATGTTCTCAGGGTAGGGCTAAGTGCATAAATTCACAAAGTTAAATTACGAAATTCTGATACCCCGTTATCGTGCAGGCGTGCTCGAAACCCAAATCTTTAGTGCCGTCAACCAGACGAATTCAGCACTCGCCGGCGGAGCAACCCTTGTGGCCGTGGCTTTTTCGCTGAGCACCTTTGACCGATGGCATCGTCGAAATCAACCACACGAATTGGCTTGGACAATCGCTATGGCGTTATTCACAATTGGCTCTGCCGCACTTTGGTGGGCCGAAGCAACTGGATGGTCGATGTTCGCCTTTCGAGTTTTTTTCCTGGCGGGCGCGGTACTCAACGTCGCATGGTTGGCACTCGGAACAATTTATTTACTTGTCAATAAAAAAATTGCCGATCATCTTCGAAATGCACTTACTGTGCTCAGTGCGTTCAGTGCCGGAGTCATCATGGTCGCACCAACTAAACGCGAAATCATTGACGGCGAGTTCCCTGCTGCACGCGAACTGTTTGGAGTACTGCCAAGAATCATGGCTGCTGTCGGCTCTGGCGTGCCTGCACTTGTAATAATCGTTGGTGCCATCTGGTCAACCTGGCGTGTATTGAAATTCAAAGCACCAAATTTGAAATCAGCATCCATGCGCACGGTGCTCGCACCGCGCCGTCTGGCATTCGGCAATGTCTTGATCGCAGCGGGCACACTCGTTCTCTCTGCCAGTGGCACTCTCGCCGGCCGTCTTGGCAAAGACCGAGCTTTCGCTATAACTCTTTTAGTCGGACTTTGTTTCTTGTTTCTTGGATTCTTGGTTGCAACTAACTCGACTCGGCTAGAAGCCAAAAACTCAACGACCAACGATTGAAATCAATCCCGCAATAAAGATCACTGCGAGTAAGAGTCCGACTGTCAAAGTAGTAGCAGGTCGCATTATTTGAACTTTATCGCTTTGGGGCAATCTTCACCGACGTGGTGATCGTATTTGGCAGTTCCGTCGCGCTAAGCGGTGAAAATACCACGAGGTCTCCCTGACCAATACTTAATTCTCTCGCAGCCGAGCCTCGGTCAACACAGAGCGAAAGCATTCCATACGAGTCGACAACAAGTCCGAGGCCGCTGCCGATTTGATCATAAGACCGAACAACTTTTAATGACCGCACTTCTTTCGGAGTCGATGCGTTTGTCGCATTTGCCAGCGAACCAATTTCAACTCGCATCACCTCACCAAAAGATGCAACTTCATCTGGCCCAATGTTCAGCTGACAGTTTCCAAATCGGTCTACCCAAGTGACTTCACCGTGCAATGCACCTTTTTCTTCGCGTGGCAATGGCACAACGCCCGGCAACAACAACGCGGGATCAATCAACTCGCCAAACTCGCTTAAGTCGACCCCGTTACAAAGATGCGCCGCGACCGGAGCAAAAATATCTCGGCCTGCAAAGGTTTCGCCAGGACTCGCCAAGTGATATTCGGTATTTGTCAAACAAACTGCTCTGCCTGCGCCACCTGCCAAAGCAATCGCCATCGCCAATAATCCGTTATCTGGACCAACGAATACACCTTTACCGTCGGCAACTTCAATCGCCACGGCCCGACGCGCCGACCCGACACCCGGATCTACAACTGCAAGCACTACTCCGCTCGCGACATAAGAAACACAGCGGGCCAAAGACAATGAACCTGACCGCACATCGAACGGCTCAATCTCATGAGTTAGGTCAACGACACGAGTGTGTGGCGCGATTTCATAAATCACACTTTTTACAACACCAACAAATTCATCCTGAGTTCCATAGTCGGACAAAAAAGAAACAGTTGAATATTTTGCGACCATGGGTGTCTCACGATACTGAGAAACGTAAGAGCCGGTGCCAACCCCCCGACGGCACCGGCTCAAACGGCGCAACTCTTTCGAGCGCGACTCCCAGTTGGGGGGTTACCCCGTCCGGTGATCTTGCGACATTTCTAAGTCTCACTTTAGACACAAAACAACCGTGTCAAACAATATTCATGAGAAAACTTTCGCTAATTTACTTGCCCAATTCTTTGCTGCGAGTAGTTGCAGCATTGACCGCATCAGAGATAATCTGCGAGAAGTGTTTGCCTTCGAGTTCGGCAATCCCTGCTGCTGTCGTGCCATTCGGCGAAGTTACATTTTTTCTCAACTGAGACGGACTGTCAGAACTTTCTGCAAGCAATAACGCAGAACCAACTAACAACTGTCGAACCAACTCGTTTGAAACTTGAGGCGACAAACCTTGTTGCGTACCTGCAGCAATCAATGCCTCAGCCAAAAGAAAAACATAGGCGGGCCCGCTTCCTGAAAGTCCTGTGACGGCATCAAGCAAATCTTCTTGTACTTCAACGACCGTACCGACGCTCAACAAAATCTGCTTTGCCCACTTGGCGTTTTCAGCGTTGCACGTTGAACTTATTGACATCGCCGACGCCCCTTGACCGATTAGCGCCGGAGTGTTTGGCATTGCCCGAACAACTGCAACGGTGCCGCCTGTTGCTTTTTCAATCGTCGAGATTTTTACACCAGCGGCAATAGAAAGTATCTGCTTCGCGCCTGACGCACTCAAAGTTTGACAGACACCAACTACTTCTGATGGCTTGATCGCCAACACAACCGAATCACACTTGGGTAACTGAGTTGTGATAACAACTTTTGAAAACTGATTTTTTAAAGCAGCAATCTGACTCGAATCTTTTTCGACAATTGTTAGTTGCGTTTCGTCAAATCCGCCCGCGAGCAGACCCCTGACTAGAGCTGAGCCCATGTTGCCGCCACCAATGATGCAAAGAGTTGACTGACTCATTTTGTGCCCACGGCAGTCAGGCTAGTTAGACGCACTCGAACCGCCACACGACTTCCCCAAACGTTAAGCAGTCCGAGTGCTATTTCGTTGTGTGCGCAGAGCCGCAGCCTTGGCATAACCAATTTCTAAAAGTGGCCAAAAAACCAACTCAACAGTTGCATAGAGCGTGCCAATAATGCGATCTAGTTCAGACTCGTTTAGCGCGCGTAGCCCGATTTCTCCCCGCAAATAAATTGCATCTTCAAGGCCAATTGAAAAGTGTGCACCCACCAACTTTTCGTTTCGACGTAAAACTGTTTCGTAGAGCAAGGTCTCGTTTTGCTCGGGTGCCGGCATGACATAAGTTTCATAGCGCAGAGTTCGTTGACCGAGAGTAAACCAGATAGTTGTGAAGTCTTTTTCCTCACCAGACATTCGCACGTACCACCGAAATTCGTCCCCTTCGGCGCGATCAATCGCCAAAATGTTTTTATGGCTCGCCCTCGCTCGGCCGAGCCACTCGTCTATTTGGCGCTCAATTCGAGCGAGCGATGCATCATCAAAAAGATCGCTCATCAGATTACGAGCAAGCGACTAGTTGGCCGACCCGAAGAGCTTCATAAACACCGATAACGCTGTCGGCTGTTGACGACCACGAATAATTCTTGGCTCGCTGGGCTGCGTTATTGCCGATCGTCAAACTTAGAAATGGATCTGCCAATAACTGATCAACATGTTTTGCAAAAGACTCAGCATTGCGATTCTTCACCAAGAATCCGGTTCGCTCATGCTCGATCAAATTTAAAAGTCCACCCACGGCGCTTGCCACCACTGGTATTCCACACGCTGCCGCTTCAAGTGCAACCAAACCAAAACTCTCACTGCGAGAAGGCACCAAGACAACATCGGCTGCGCGATAAAAAGTTGACAACAAATGGTGAGGTTGCGGTTCAACAAAGTGAACGCGACCAGTTAGACCAAGATCTGAGATCAACTTGCGCACATGATTCGATTCGCTCGAACCAAATGAGCCACTCGCGCCACCAACGACCATCAATTCTGCATCTTGATTTTCTAATTTGGCCAAAGTTTGCACGGCAACATCAACACCCTTGAGCGGTTGAATGCGACCAACGAACAACAACAACGGTTTGTTGCCCCACTTCAATGCTCGACGAGCACCTTGTCGATCTCCGGGTGAGAAAAATGCAGTAGCTACACCCGGCGAAGCAACATTGACGACACCTGGCGACTGACCATATAGCGCCCGAAACTGACTCAACTCTTCGGGACAACTAACGCAGATTGCATCTGCGCAACCGATGATCTCAAGCTCGGCGCGCTCACGGACGACCGACTCGGTGTCGCCACCAAGAGATTTGACGCGAGCCAAAGTATGAAAAGTAGTAACTAACGGCAACCCAAGTTGGTGCTTGAGGCGATGACCAACAAGACCAGAGAGCCAATAATTTGCGTGCAAAACATCGGCGCCACCAGATTCTTCGATGTGATCTGCAACGCGCTGCGTGAACAGATCTACAACGTCAAGTAACTCGTCTTTAGAAAGATCAAAACTGCCTGCTTCGATATGGACGATTTTGTGATTCGGTTCAACCTCAACAACTTTTGGTAAACCTTCTCGCCACGCACGCGTATATGTTGTGCACTGCATGCTTTTTTGCGCCATTGCCGAGACAAGCTCACGGACATAAACATTCATGCCGCCGCCGTCACCCACACCTGGCTGGGCCAAAGGTGAAGTGTGCATTGAGATGACCGCAACACGCTGCATTTGACCTTAAAACCTATCGTTCTGGTCGGGTTTTGCCTCTACCGAACGTTTTTGGCTTCTAACTAGTCAGATAGAAGAGAGTCAACATTGGCGCCACCATCTTTATAGCGCTTGACCAACTCAGTAGTTAACGCATCGATCTTTGAGAACAAGTTCTTGCGCTCCGCGGAACGCGCCAATTCAAATTGTTCAATCTGATCAATTGCAGATTCAAGAGCCTCGTCATCAAGCGTTCGCAACTCACCAAAGCCAACCGTCTCACATAGTTTTTCTAATTCAACTACCAAAGGATGATCTGCCGAAATGTTTGTCTCTCGCGGAGGGCGCGACGATCCACCACCATGTTCTTGACCAAAAACATTCGCGATGTCGATGACGCTCATTCCAGATGCTGGAGTTCCATCCACGCGACGACGTTGCTCATCGCGAGCCAAGTCACAACGACCTTGAGCCATGCGCCGAACAAAAGAGATTACGTCCTCTTGCATTTGCAGTTCTGCTCGAGCACTACGCAATTCGGCGGTTGTCATTGCGTCAGGATTCGTCACATCAGTCATTTTGATCCGCCTGAGACTGGTGGCAAAAGTGCGACCTCGTCGGCGTCTTGCACCAACGCGGCACCAACTGTTTCTTCACCGTTAAGCCAAACTCGACACGTTGGCATCACTGCAACAAATTCTGCACCAAATCGCGCCGCTGCGGTTCGCAAAACTTCGTCAACTGTGCTTCCAGAAATTTCTATAGTTGAGGTACCTGCCGCCTGTCGGGCCGAGGCAAAAAGTCTCAAACGCGCCATGCAGTCAGCGTACCTAAGCCACTACCCTGCGTTGAGTGTCTAAACCACTTGGCTCCAAAGATGCGGTGACGAAGTTGCTGGTGCTTCGCCACGGTCAGTCCGAATGGAATGCTCAGGGTCGATGGCAAGGTCAAGCAGATATTGAATTAACTCAAGAAGGAATGTTGCAAGCCAAGCAGGCCGCAGAAAAACTTGGCGCCTTCGACTTGATTGCAACGAGCACCCTGCAACGTGCTTTACGCACAGCCGAAATAATCGCCCAACATCACAGTTTTGATGACATACATATAGATGAACGGCTCAAAGAGTCACACATTGGCCCATGGCAAGGCTTGACCTATGCCGAGATCGAGGCTGGCTGGCCAGGCTTTTTAGATTCGCGCAAGCAACCAGAGGGTTTTGAGCCGAGCCACCAAGTCGTACAAAGAATGACCGATGCGTTTGTTGATATCGCCAAAAAGTGTCGTGGTGGTCAGGCGCTCGTAATCAGTCACAGCGGCGCGATTCGAACATTGCGTCGCGAGTTGAACGTCACTGACTATCGTCTCGAAAATCTTGGCGGATGTTGGTTCGAAGTCGATGCCCAAAATCAATTGCACGCTGGTCGAATCGTTGCTGTTATCGGTGAGTTGAACTCAAACGAATCGCTCTAACTAATAGATGTAGCGTTGAGCCTTGTGCTCAGACGTTGGCTAGACGATTCTTTTTCAGAGTTAGTTAAAAAGAACATCACACTGCTAACCGCCGCTCGTTTCACGACGAATGCGTGTTATCGATTTACTCCACCATTCGTGGCGATCATCGCCAAGGGTTTTGATATTTCACTTTCTGAAATCGGCGTTGCTCTCACGATCTCAGAGCTTTCAGGTTTGCTTTCACCGTTTATTGGAAGATTCGTTGACCGTCTTTCGCGTCGCGCTGCGATGCTTCTAGGTCTTTTTGGCATTGGGCTTGGCGCGTTACTCTCAGCAATTTCACCAAATATTTTTGTGTTCACCCTTGGTGTCACCTTGATCAGCATCACAAAGAGTTTCTTCGACCTTGGAATGTCCGGATGGATTTCCGATCACGTGCCGTATGAAAAACGCGGAAGATACATCGGAATCACCGAGATCTCATGGGCTCTTGGTTTGTTGATAGGCGTCTCTCTGATGGGCATAGTTACGGCGATTAGTTCGTGGCGTGCAGGTTTCTTAGTTGGAGTTGTTGGCACCGCTGTGTCGTTGGCATTTATCGCGTCGCGAATTAAAGCAGAAAATCACGAAGTTTCATCGCGTGTTGCTGATGACGGTGTTCGATTGAGTGGTCGTGGCTGGCTAGTTGTCGCCACGATGTTTGCCACAATGTGTGCGAGTCAATGCATCTTTATAACTTTTGGCGCTTGGCTGGACGATGAATTTGGTTTTGGTGCAATTGGCATCGCTGCCGTTGGTTTCAGTTTTGGAGTTGTCGAACTTTATGCATCAATAACCAGTGCAAATAAGACAGATCTTTGGGGCAAAGAAAAAAGTATCGCTATCGGGTGTTTAATCATGGTTCCCGGTGGCATCGCACTCTGGCTTGTCTCACAAAATTTAATTTTGGGACTTGCCGCACTATTAATTTACATCTTGGGTTTCGAATTTGCAGTTGTAAGTATGTTGCCTCTCGCCACGCATCTCGTGCCGAAGCGACCGGGTAGCGGTCTGGGTCTCGTAATTGGTGCAGGAACACTCGGTCGCAGCGTGATGAGTCTTGTCGCAACTCGGGCCTACGAGTCAAGTGGCGGCATCGCATTGCCGGCACTAATTGGCGCAATCAGCGCCGCGGTTGCAACTGCTTTAATTTACTTTTACCACCGGCGGGGCGGCCTAGTTCACGTTTAACTCGCGACTAGCCCGAGTATTGATTAGTAATTGGTAAGCGACGATCTTTGCCAAATGCTTTTGTACTGATTCGCACACCTGGCGCACCTTGTCGACGCTTATATTCGTTTAAATCGACAAGTCGAGCAATCCGCTTGACAAGTGTGGCGTCGTATCCAAGTTCAATAATTTCGTGGGCAGTTTTATCGCGCTCAACATAAAGCTCAAGAATTGGATCCAAGACCTCATACGGCGGCAGACTTTGGTCATCGCGTTGATCGGGTCGCAACTCGGCTGACGGAGCCTTGCTGATTGTCGACTGCGGAATAATGTCGCGCCCGTTTTGCTGATTGAAGAAGTTACAAATTTCATATACCTTCAGTTTGAAGAGATCTTTAATCACGGCGTAACCGCCGACTGAATCTCCATACAAAGTGAAGTAGCCCACGGCGATTTCGCTTTTGTTTCCAGTCGTCAAGACCATCCAGCCGAACTTGTTGGACAGCGCCATCAATGTTGTTCCGCGAACTCGACTCTGAAGATTCTCTTCTGTCAGATCTGCTGGGCGTCCGACAAAACTCGGCTCAAGAGATTTAAGGTAAGCAGCAAACGCCGGCTCAATCGGAATAGTTTGAATGTCAATGCCGAGATTGCGCGCCAAAAGTTCGGCATCCGAAATCGAACCAGAGGACGAATACCTAGACGGCATCGCCACACCATGCACATGTTCTGAACCAAGCGCTTGAGTGGCAACTGCGGCAACTAAAGCCGAGTCGATACCACCAGACAAGCCAATCACGACATCTTTGAAACCGTTTTTCTGCACATAGTCACGCGTACCCAGAACAAGGGCTGCAAAGATTTGCGCATCTTCACTCAGAGGCTCGGCAACTTGGCCCCGAGATTGTTGCGGAGCAGCTACTGATTTTGACTTTGGCAAAACCACATCGCAAACCAAGAGCTCTTCAACAAATTGTGCCGCACTTGCGACGACTGTGCCGTCGGCTGCCAAGATCATTGATCCACCATCAAAGACAAGCTCATCTTGTCCGCCAACTTGATTCACGTAAGCAATCACACACTCGCCGTCACGGGCTCGTGAACTCAACATTTCACGACGTGCACCAATTTTGCCGGCATGAAATGGTGACCCGTTGATATTCAAATTTAAAACCGCACCCAGTGATGCTTGTGTTGAAACCGGACCATTGGCTTCCCAAATGTCTTCACAAATTGTGACTCCAACACATGCACCTTTAATTGTGAACAACGGATTGTGCACGCCGGGCGTGAAATACCTTTGCTCGTCAAATACGTTGTAGTTGGGCAACAAATGTTTGCGATACACGCCCACAACTTTGCCGTTCTGGCAAATTGCTGCGGCGTTGTAGATTTCTAAAGAGCTGGTCGCACGATCAACGAAACCGATTACGGCAAATGTTTCGCCAATCGACTTAACGATTTCTGCCAAGATGCCTTGGTTTTCGGCGACGAAGCCGTCCTTTAATACGAGATCTTCGGGCGGATAACCGGTGATTGAGAGTTCTGGAAAGGCGACGACATCACAGCCTTCGGCAACTGCTTGTTTGTAGTAGTCCAGAATCTTGTTTGCATTGTCACGCAATGCACCCACCGTCGGATTTATTTGGGCAAGCCCGACACGTAATTTCGCGAAATCGGCCACAGTTTCAGGCTACCCAGCCAAAAACTTCACACGCCGTTTACAAACGGGCAATGGCCGAGAAACCGCTATCGGTAAAACTGTCAGGGTTACGAATTCTCCGGCGTGGCGAATTCCCGATGAGAGGAAATTAAATGGCATATCAGGCTGAGTACATCTGGATTGACGGCGTTACACCAACGCCAACATTGCGATCAAAAACAAAGATCATCGAGAATGGAACAAAAGCACTTCCTATTTGGGGATTTGATGGATCCTCAACGAGTCAGGCGACTGGTGAAGCTTCAGACTGTATTTTGAATCCCGTATTCAGCTGCAAAGATCCAATTCGTGGCGGCAAAAATATTCTCGTGATGTGCGAAGTTCTCGTTGCGTCAACAGGCAAACCGCATCCGACCAACACACGTGCTCTTTGTGCAGAAACAGCAAAGCGTTATGCCGATCAAAAAATGATCTACGGCATTGAACAGGAATACACAATGATGCGACTCAATGGTCGTCCATTCGGTTTTCCAGAATTGTCCGGCGAACCAGCTCCTCAAGGTCCGTATTATTGCGGCGTTGGTGCAGGTCGCGTGATGGGTCGTGAAATTGTAGAGATCCACACCGAGATGTGTCTCGAGGCAGGTTTGCATATTTCAGGAACAAACGCCGAAGTAATGCCTGGTCAATGGGAATTTCAAATTGGTCCAGTTGGCGCACTCGCAGTTAGCGACGAGTTGCACGTTGCCCGTTGGCTCTTGCACCGCATCGCCGAAGATTACGACGTAGTGATCTCGCTTGATGCAAAGCCTCAAAAAGGAGACTGGAACGGCGCTGGTTGCCACACCAACTTCTCGACCAAAGCAATGCGCTCAAATTACAAAGCAATTGATGACGCGTGCAAAGCACTCGGTACACGAATCAACGAGCATGTCAGCAATTATGGACATGACATTGAGAGTCGTCTAACCGGCAAACACGAAACTGCTCCTTACAACAAGTTCACTTACGGAGTTTCAAACCGTGGTGCCTCAGTAAGAATTCCATGGCAGGTTGCAAAAGATCAAAAGGGTTACGCCGAAGACCGTCGTCCAAACGCAAATATGGATCCATATTTGGTTACACAGTTGATTCTTGAAACTGTGTGTGGACAGTCATCGCCGAAAAAGAGTCCGAGCAAGAAAGCCCCAAAGAAAACTGGAGCGAAGAAAGCAAAGAAGAAGTAATAATTCTCTAAAAACCCAATAGTCCTGCCGCCGTAGCCCGAGTGAAACTCGTAGTTACGGCGGCAGACTGTATTTGTGCAACTAATTCGAAAAGAGTGCTGAGATGATTGAACAGCAACGCGACTATGTCTTGCGCACCGTCGAAGAACGAGGTATCCGTCTTGTTCGCCTGTGGTTCACCGATGTGCTTGGAAACCTCAAAAGTTTTGCCATCAGTCCAGCCGAAATGGAGAATGCCCTTAACGATGGCATGAGCTTTGATGGCTCGGCAATTGATGGCTTCAGTCGAATTCAAGAAAGCGATGTTCTGGCTCTTCCTGACGCAAACACTTTCGAAGTGTTGCCATGGGTTGATCCGAAAGGTGCCGAAGCCAGAGTTTTTTGTGACATCGCCAAGCTTGATG
>CANKZL010000004.1 GCA_947488385.1 Acidimicrobiaceae bacterium
CGTCAAACAGTCGAAGAAATCGACGAGGCACTCAAACGACTTGAAACTGGCGATTATGGTTATTCATCTCGATCTGGTTTGCCGATTCCGCGAGAGCGTTTGAAAGCCATTCCGTGGACGACCGAGCTTGTTATTGAGCGTGCAGGTGGCATTGGTACTTACTAGGTCGTCGACCTCAACTGCCAAAATCATTATCGCGTTGGTCGTCATCTGCGATCAGGTGACAAAGCACTGGGCTTTGAACGCTCTGAATAATGGACGAACAATTGATATTTTTTGGACGTTGAGGTTCAACTTGGTTTTTAACTCAGGAATGGCATTTTCTAAAGGGCAAGGTTTGGGTCGCTTGATCGGATTATTGGCAATCGGTGTAGCAGTTTGGCTTTGGTTGAGTTTGCGAAAAATATCTACGACAATCGGTGTGGTTGGTACCGCGATGTTGATCGGCGGCGCAATTGGAAACGTCGTTGATCGACTGTTTCGCGGCGACGCCTGGCTCAGGGGATCAGTCGTCGACTTCATTGACCTGCAGTGGTTTCCAGTTTTTAACATCGCCGATTCTTCGGTCACCATTGGTGCGATTCTGCTGATTTATTCGTCAATTGTTGTGTCGCGAGTCAAGGCTTCAGCATGAGTCAAGAGACTTTTGGTGCCGACGAGTCTGACTCACGCGTGATCGATGAACACGTACCCGCCGCGCTTGACGGCCAACGTGTAGATCGAATCGTTTCACTCGTTGCTGACATTCCGCGAGCATCTGCGGCCGCACTTATTGAAGCGGGTGCTGTCTTGCTTGATGGTGCAGTTGTCAAAGCCGGAAAGATAAAAGCAACAGAAGGTCAACACTTGAAAGTTGAACTGAGTTTGCTACCGCGAAAGCAACTTCCTCTTGCTGAACCCGATCTCAAAGTCGACGTCGTCTATGAAGACGAAGATGTGATCGTGATCAACAAGCATGCGGGCATTGTTGTGCACCCTGGCGCGGGTAATCCGACCGGCACGCTTGTTAATGCTGTTCTCGCAAAATATCCCGAGATTGCAAAAATTGGTGATCCATTTAGGCCTGGCGTTGTGCATCGTCTTGATGCCGGCACTACAGGCTTGATGATGATGGCACGAACGCAGCGTGCATACGAATCTTTGGTCGAAGCGCTCTCTCGTCGCGTGGTGACCCGTCGATACTTGGCTTTGGTTTGGGGTCATATGAGCGCGGTTTCTGGTGTGATTGACGCACCGCTGGGCCGGGATCAACGAGATCCGACAAAAATGGCGGTACTTGCCGGCGGCAAAGTCGCTCGCACAACATACGAAGTTCGTCAAGCATTCAACGTGCCGGTTGATTGTTCGCTAATTGAATGTGGTCTCGAAACTGGGCGAACTCATCAGATTCGAGTGCATCTTGCAACTTTGGGGCACAGTGTTGTTGGCGATGTTGTTTATGGTGGTGCGCGCAGTGTTCTATCGTCGCCCCGACCAATGTTGCATGCCACGAGTTTGCACTTCACGCATCCGACTTCGGGTGAAGAAATGAAGTTCTCGGCGGACTTGCCCGAAGACTTTGCCGCTGTGTTGGCAAAGTGTTCGCAATATACCGACTAGCGCAAATTATTTTTTAACTGAGGGCCAAGCAGCCTGACCTTTAGAGATCGCGGCAATATCTTCAAGTGTGTATTTGGCAAGGTGCTCACGCATGTATTCGCTGGCCAAGTTCCAGACGGCAAGTAGTACGCACTGTCCATCGTGGTCACAAGCGCCATCTTTGTGAGGTTCGCCGAAGTCACCAACTGAAATTGGACCGTCAACTGCCGAGATTATTTCTGACAGGCGAATGTCAGTCGCTGGTTTGGCAAGAATGTAGCCACCGCCGACACCCCGCTTTGATTTGACCAGGCCGGCGCCTTTGAGTGCCAAGAGAATTTGTTCAAGATATGGCTGCGGCAGTGCGGTGCGCTCGGCAATATCTCTTACGGATGTCGGTAGATCGTCATCAGCGTGCAAACTTAGGGAGAGCAAAGCTCGGCAGGCATAGTCGCCGCGGGTAGAGATTCGCACGTCAATATTCTATGTCATTGTGAGCGGGCTCTATTAAGGCTGAACTACTCTCGGGGGACACGATCATGGCAAACAAACCTGCAACTGGACCGCGACTTCCAAACTACAAAAACGGTTGCATAACAGGCATTATTCCCGCGTTGCTTGGTCCGTCGGGCACAAAAGAAATTCCGGACTGGATGCCAAGTGTCGTGCAAGGGGCGCACCAAGTTGTGCTCCTCGTGATCGATGGTTTGGGTTGGCATCAACTGCAAAAAAATCTTGCTCAGTGTCCAACTATGAGTGCAATGCAAGGATCTTCGATCACGACTGTTGCTCCAACAACAACAGTGAGCGCACTTACTTCGATCACAACCGGCTTGGCGCCTGCTGAGCACGGTCTTGTCGGCTATCGCATTGATATGGGTGGGCGAGTGATGCAAATGCTCAGGTGGGGCGATGACAAAGGTGATCTGAGAAATATGTATCCACCAGATTTGGTTCAGCCGTGTCCGCCGTTTATGGGTGCGAGTGTGCCGGTGTTGAGCAAAGCAGAACTTGAAGGCTCAGCATTTACTGAGGCTCATTTGCGTGGCGTAAAGGCGCGAGGTTGGCGTGCGGCCTCAAGTATTTCTGTAGAAGTCGGACAGCTGCTTCGTAGTGGTGAGAGATTTATTTATGCTTATTACGACGGCGTCGACAAGATCGCCCACGAACGAGGCTTTGGTCCGTTTTATGAAGCAGAGTTGCGCAGCGCCGACGCAATCGTCAAGAGCATTCAAGATGTCTTGACACCGGGCGCCGTTCTGTTGGTGACGGCCGATCACGGACAAGTAATGGTGGGAACAAACACGCTTCCGCCGAATCCCGAAGTTTTGGCGATGACGGCGTATCAATCGGGTGAGGGCAGATTCAGATGGTTGCATGCCCGCGACGGAGTACAAGTCGAGTTGCTTGCTCGCGCATCTGCGCACCATGCCGATGTGGCATGGGTTGTAAGCAAAGAACAAGTGATCGATGAAAATTGGCTTGGGCCGCGGCTCGGGCCGGCGACCCGCAAGCGACTTGGGGATGTAGCGCTGGTGCCTCGTGACCCAATCAGTTTTGATGACGTGGGTGATACTGGCCCATTTTTGTTGCAGTGTCGACATGGTGCTTTGACCGACGACGAACTAGATGTACCGTTGCTCGCAACAGCGGTTAAGTGATAAGTTTGGCGCCCCCACCATGAAAAACTCTGAAGATAAACCAGATCCGATAGGCGAATCGGCTGAAGTGGTCGATGAGCAAAGTGAAGTCACGCTCGAGACAGTGACTGCGCCGGCAAAAGTCATGCGCATTGGTTCGATGATCAAGCAGTTGCTCGACGAGGTTCATTCAATGACGCTTGATTTGCCTTCGCGAGAGCGATTGGCAGAGATCTATGAGCGTTCAATTGTTGAACTTGCCGAAGCATTGTCGCCTGACTTGCAAGAAGAGTTGAGGATGTTGGCGTTGCCGTTCAATGATGGCGAAGTTCCATCAGATGCCGAGTTGCGTGTGGCTAAAGCACAGTTAGTTGGTTGGCTCGAGGGTCTGTTTCATGGCATTCAAGCCACGATGTTCGCCCAACAACTGTCGATGCGTCAGCAATCTGATCAAAAGCAGATTCAGTCAGGTCAGGCGCCGAACGCACAACCGGGGGATCGTCCGGGAACTTACCTGTAATGGGTAGTTCATTTACTCATCTTCATGTTCACACAGAATTTTCGATGCTTGATGGGGCGTCGCGTCTTGATGAGTTAGTTGATCGAGCAGTGGGTGACGGCCAACCTGCGTTGGGTATCACTGATCACGGCAACATGTACGGAGTTATAGATTTCTACAAAGAGTGCACGAAGCGCGGCATTAAACCAATAATTGGTACCGAGGCTTACATGGCCTATGAAACTCGATTTGAACGCCCAACACGTCGTGGTCGAGTCGACGACAGTGGCGGCGACACCGAAGCGGGCAAAAAACTTTATTATCACTTGACTCTTCTGGCTGAAAATAACGTCGGTTATAAAAACTTGATTCAGCTTGCAAGCTTGGCTTTTCTTGAGGGCTATTACTACCAGCCCCGCATGGACTGGGAGTTGTTGACCAAGTACAGCTCAGGGCTTATCGCAACTTCTGGTTGCCTGGGCGGGCATGTTTTGCAAGCACTTAAAAATGGAAAGAACGAAGAGGCGCTCAAGACTGCGGCACGACTGCAGGATATTTTCGGGAAAGATAATTTCTTTATTGAACTTCAGGACCACGGCATTCCACTGCAGATAGAAACAAATCCGAAACTCGTCGAAATCAGCAAGAAGCTTGGTGCGCCACTTTTGGCGACCAACGACTGCCACTACACGCATCGTGAAGACAGTGGTGCACATGACGCTTTGCTTTGTGTACAAACGGGTTGCACGATTCACGACCCGAATCGTCTCAAGTTTGAAGGGCACGAGCACTACCTAAAGACCGCCGAAGAGATGCGTTGGTTGTTTCGAGAGCAACCCACAGCCTGCGACAACACATTATGGATTGCTGAGCGAGCAAAAGTAGATATTCAATTCAATGTTCCAGTGCTTCCTGATTTTCCGATTCCTGCTGGTTTTAAAGATGATCACGCATATCTAGAACATCTGACCTGGTTGGGTGCGCAAAAACGATGGGGCGAAAAACTTGCGCCAGAAGTCGTCGAACGTGTCGCTTACGAGTTGTTGACAATCAAGACGATGGGCTTCAGTTCTTATTTCTTGATCGTCTGGGACCTGGTTCGTTACGCCCATGAGCGTTTGATTCGTGTTGGTCCAGGTCGCGGATCTGCCGCCGGTTGTGCAGTGGCGTATTCGTTGCAGATCACCGACCTTGATCCAATTAAATATGACTTGCTATTTGAACGCTTCTTAAACCCAGGTCGACGTTCGATGCCCGACATCGACATGGACTTCGACTCGCGCTACCGCGATGAAATGATCCGTTATGCGTCTGAAAAATATGGTCGCGACCATGTTGCCCAAATCATCACCTTTGGCACCATCAAGGCTCGTAACGCTGTTCGCGACGCGGCAAGAGTTCTCGGATTCCCATATGGATTGGGCGACAAGATTGCCAAGTTGATGCCACCCGTCGTGATGGGTCGCGATACGCCGCTCAAGTATTGCTTCGAAGAGAGCGAAGAACACAAGTCGGGCTTTCAGGCCGCCAGCGATTTGCGCAGTCTCTATGAATCTGATCCTGATGTAAAACAAATCGTTGATACTGCGCGAGGCCTTGAAGGTTTGAAGCGAAGTGTCGGCATTCATGCCGCGGCGGTTGTGATTACCAAAGAAAAACTCACCGAGTATCTACCAATTCAGCGCAAGGCCGAGTCTGGGCAGCAAGCAGACCTGGCGCCGATTGTGACGCAATATGAAATGCACGCCGTCGAAGAACTCGGCCTATTGAAGATGGACATCTTGGGTTTGCGCAACCTCGACGTGATCACCGATACAAACAAGATGATTCGCGAGTTGAGCAATCCTGACTTCGATATTGACAAAGCACCGTTTGATGATCTAAAAACTTTTGAGTTGTTGCAACGTGGCGACACGATCGGCGTGTTTCAACTTGAATCAACCAACATTCGCGCGTTGGTGCGCAGCATGGTGCCAAAAACCATCGATGACCTGGCGGCAATCGTTGCTCTTTATCGACCCGGTCCGATGGGTGCAAATATGCACAACGACTATGCCGACTACAAAAACGAGAGAAAGACGCCAAAAGTTTTTCATGAAGATGCACAAGATCTTCTTGGTGACACGTATGGATTGATGATCTATCAAGAGAGCATGATGCGCGTCGCCCAAAAGTTCGCCGGTTACAGCCTTGAAAAAGCAGATGATCTGCGCAAAGCATGCGGAAAAAAGAATCGCGATGACATGAAAAAGCAGCGAGTGGTCTTCGAAGCTGGCTGTATTGAGCGTGGATACGGTGAGCAACTCGCTGAAGAATTGTTCGACACCATCGAAAATTTCGCTGACTACGCGTTTGGTAAGAGCCACGCCTATGGATACGGATTCATCGCGTATCAGACGGCGTATCTCAAAGCGAATTATCCGGTCGAATATTTATCGTGCTTGCTTACGAGCGTCAAGGCAAGTTATGACCGAGCCGCAATATTTTTGGCTGATGCTCGTGCGAGCAACATCACGGTCAAAACTCCAGATATCAATACCTCAGGTGTCGACTTCGTGCCGGTTGTGGATGGCCAAGAGCGAGTCATCAGTTTTGGGCTCTCGGCTATTCGCAACGTAGGCGAAGCCTTGGTTGGTCAACTTGTTGAGTATCGACGGGCGAATGGTCCGTTCACATCTTTCTATGACTTTGTAGATCGTGCGCCAATTTCAACGTTGAACAAACGAACCGTTGAATCGCTGATCAAAGCGGGCGCGTTTGATTCACTCGGGCACCCACGAAAAGGATTATTTCTCGTGTTCGAATCAATTATTGAAAACACCCTCAATCGTCGTCGCGAGCGCGACCAGGGTGTGATGAGTTTGTTTGATGACGGGGGAGGCGATAAATCAGGATTCTCTGAACAGATCGAGATTCCGAACATCAATTACGAGAAGTCTGAACAACTTAAAATTGAGCGTGAAATGCTGGGGCTGTACGTCTCAGACCATCCTCTTCGAGGAGTTGAGGGTCAGCTTCGACGAAAAGTTGAATGTTCGCTCGCCGATTTGGAAGACAAAGCCGATGGGGCTTACTTGACTCTTGGCGGTGTGATTACTGCGGTGGATCGAAAGTTCACGCGCAAGGGTGATCAAATGGCGGTAATCACGATTGAAGATTTGCAAGGCAACATCGATGTGAATATTTTTCCAAAGACGTTTGCCAGTTTCGGTCATCTGATCGAAGAAGATTCAATTATTACGGTGCGTGGAAGGCTCGACAAGCGGGACGATTCACGTATTTCGTTTAATGCCCAAGAGTTGAAGATTGTCGAGCCGATGCGCGCCAACGACATGAGCCTGCATATTGAGCTGGCTGGACAATCACTCTCGCAAGAAGACATCATCAATCTGCAAGAACTTTTGAAAGACCACAGCGGGCTGACGCCAGTTCAGTTGCATATGCCCGGTGGCAAGAGTCTGCGTCTTGCTCCTGAGTTCAACGTTGACATTGATCGCGTGATTGGAGTGTTGCGTGCTTCATATGGCAACAGCGTCTACATCGGCTGAGGTCTAGTCAAAGTAATTAGCGCTCCCATCGGAAATTGAGATTTTTGCTGGCAGACTATAAGGGTTATGTCGCTTGTTGTGAAAACCATTGACGCTTCGGCGCTGGTTGATACAGACCTTGATGATCTTGCCGCGATGGGCGGGGCTTTCGGTATTGGGGCAATCTCAAAAGCCAAAGAAGATTGGGTTCTTTTCGCAAGTGCAAAACTTGACGGCAAATTGCACGGGTTTATGTTTTCAACTCTTGAGCGAATCGGTGGCACTCCGTGCGTTTTGCTCGGAATGTTGAGTGTCAAGCGAACATCCAAGCGTGATCAGATTCTGAAAGGTCTTATGAGCGAGGCATACCATCGCGCGTTGATGGCTTTTCCTGATGAAGATGTCGTAGTTGGTTCGCGCTTTGTGACGGTCGATGCGCTTGAGGCTTTCAAATCTCTCACCGAGTTGATTCCTCGACCTGATCATCGCGCAGTCGGCGAAGAACGAGCATGGGGTAAAAGGCTTGCAAGACGCTTTGGATGTGAATCTACTTATGACGAACAGTCATTCGTGATTAAGAGCAATGGTCAAAGCGGCTTTTTAGATTTTGAGTCATCAAAGCCGGGCAAAGCCCCCGCCGACGTGACCGCATTGTTCAAGAATGTTTCAGCCAAGAAATCTGGTGCACTCGTTGTGCACGGCTGGACGATGACAGAGAACTTGCTGAAACTCGGCAAGCACTAAACAGTTGACATGCAGTTTGCGGACTGCGCTCGCTCGCGCAAAATGGTGCGTGCATTTCAAAAAAAGTCGGTTGATGCCGAACTCTTGAATCGCATTGTTGAGATTGCATCTTGGGCCCCGTCTGCGGGTAAGGCGCAAGGTTGGCACCTGCTTGTTCTACAAAATGAAGATACGAATAGATTTTGGAATGTCACACTGCCCAAAGAAAAGCGGGCAAGTTTTAGATGGCAGCACCTGTTGGATGCACCGGTGATTGCTTTGGCGTTTGCCGATCCGAATGCTTATCTTGAGCGTTACAGCGAGCCCGATAAAGCGTCGACCAAGTTGGGCTCAAGCACCGAGAGTTGGCCAACACCGTATTGGACAGTCGATGCGTCTTTTGCGACGATGCAGTTATTGCTCGCAGCCCACGATGTTGGATTGGGTGCTTTGTTTTTTGGGGTCTTCAGTGGCGAGCAAAAATTACGGAGTGACTTCAATGTTCCCGAACAAATGCAATTAATCGGTGCTGTCGCACTCGGCTGGCCGATACCTGAAAAAGCAACTGAAAAGGGTGCGAGTGCAAGACGACCTCGCCGTAAACCCTCGGAGATTATTCACGAGGGTGGTTTTACTAAATAGTTGCCAGGGCTTGATCGAGTTCGGCAATTGATTGTGCGGGAGCGCTGCAAACATAGTTTTGACATACAAAAGCGAACCCAGACGGCCGATTTTGCCACAGTGGCGAATCAATTGGTTCACCAAATGACAGCACCGCGTTTGGCAACCATTGTTTTTTGACGTGCGCGACCAGTTCGGGTTTGTCACCTGTGATTGCGATTTCAACTATTCCTTTATGCAGTAAATGCACGGCCAAGAGCAAGTTGCCAAATGCACTTGGGGCTCCGGCTGCGATTCGCGTAAACAGTCTCAAGATTTGATGTGCTTTCAAAGTGAAACGCTCGGCACCAGTTATGGCGCCTAGTCGCAGCAGGGCATTGGCTGCAGTTGAATTTGCCGACGGTGTTGCGTTGTCGAGAAGATCTTTTTGGCGAACAATGAGTTGCTCGCCGTCTTGGGCAATGGTGAAAAGTCCACCGTTTGTGTCATCCCAATAGTTGGCAACAAGTTCATCAGCGACTTCGCAAGCCCGAGAAATCCAAATTGCCTTGCCCGTGGCTTCGCCTAGCCGAGTGAACGCATCTATCAGGTGGGCGAGGTCTGCAGCCAGTGCACGATGTCGAGCTCGGGGCTCTCCCGTTTCTTGCCAACTTCGCTTCCAGTAAAAACGTTTTGATTCGTGATCCATCACCCTGAGTTGCTGATACAAAAATTCTCCGTTTTGTTCAGCCGCTATTAGCCATGACGGTTCGTTAAACAAAGTCGCAGCTTCAACTAATGAAGCAGTCATCATCGCATTCCATTCGGTCAGAACTTTGTCGTCTAGAAGTGGGCGAGTGCGTTGATTGCGCGCTTGAAAAATCTTGGCACGAATCGCTTCGATTATTGGCGAGCGCTTGAAGTCACCTCGATGATTTAATCTGCTCGGAATATTCTTGCCTTCAAAGTTTCCGTTCTGAGTAATTTCGTAATGATCGCAAGCAACTTCAAATTCATCAGCCGACAAGATTGTGCGCAGTTGTTCGGGGGTGAAGACATAAAAGTGTCCCTCGTGTGAGTGGCCCTGATCGTCAAGCGAGTCTGCGTCTTCGGCACTAAAGAAGCCACCCTCAGGATGCCGCAGATCGCGAAGCACGTATTCAATGATCTCGCCGCAAATTTGTTTGTAAGTCTCGCTCTTGAACAACACGGCGGCGTGTGTGTAGACGCGAAGCAACAACGCTTGATCGTAGAGCATCTTTTCAAAGTGGGGCACCAGCCATTTCTCGTCGACGCTGTAGCGAGAAAATCCACCGCCAATGTGGTCGTACATGCCGCCTGATGCCATGGCGTCTAAAGATGTAGTGACTATATTTTTCGCTGCTTCAGTTGGGTTGTCAATGTAATTGCGAATGATGCAGTCAATATTCATCGTGCTCGGAAACTTTGGTGCGCCACCAAAGCCACCCCACTTGGCGTCAAATGAGTCTTCGAATTGTGCACAAGCCTCAGCCACAAGTTCGAGGTCGGGTAGTGAATCGTCGGCAGTTACGGCGGCCGTGCGACCCAAAGACTCGACGAGTGCCGAAATATTGTTTTCAATATCTGAGCGACGATTACGCCAAGCGTCGTCAATTGCGCTCATTAACTTCAGAAACGAGGGTTTCGGAAAGTATGTGCCGCCAAAGAATGGTTGACCTTCCGGACTCATGAACACAGTCATCGGCCATCCACCTCGCCCCGACATTGCCTGTACCGCATCCATATAGAGAGCGTCGATATCTGGTCTTTCCTCACGATCGACTTTTATATTTACGAACAGCCTGTTCATCACAGATGCAGTTTCTGTATCTTCAAAACATTCGTGGGCCATGACGTGGCACCAGTGACAGGCTGAATAGCCAACCGAAAGCAATACAGGGACGTTGCGTTCCCGTGCTTCGGCAAACGCTTCTGGTCCCCAACTGAACCAGTCGACAGGGTTGTCTTGATGCTGCTTTAAATACGGGCTTGTTTCTCTTGCCAGACGATTAGTCATTGTTTGATCTGGCTTTCGCGACAACAATCAAGTCGACAGTTCGAGCAAGTTTTGCATATGGGTTTTTTGCGGCTGCGAAAATTCTGATCTGACAATTGCCGTTCTCTGTAGTCGTCAAAATGTTTTTCCGAATCGAACATGAGCCACTAATTACGCGAGCAGACTCTGCGCCGTTTGAGACACTTTCAATCAAGTCTTTCACTGCAATTTTGATGCCAGCCTCAAGAGTTGTGTTGGTTGTCCAGATCGCGGCGATCTTGGGTGTCGTTTCGGAAAAGCGCATCTGAGGAGTTCCGCCAATCGAGATGAGCGTGCCAAATCTTAAAAATGAATTTAAGTCTTTTCGTGTCGGAATGTAGATATTTCTTTGTGCTTGAGCAATAGCCGAGCAGTCCATCGGTATTGTCAAGGTTGCTTCGCCTGGCGCGAGGCACCGATACCACTGCAGTCTCTCGCTTTCTGGAATCTGTACGGTGCCGCCTACGGCCTCTTGTCCAACTCTTCCCAGCGATGAGACAGTCGGAAACACAATCTTGTCAGGAAAGAAACCAAGTGCCTTGAAAATTGCATAGGCATCGATCATTCCAGCACCGAATATTTGATCACGTCCAGGTTCGCCGATGTCTTGTGCAGTGGCGATAATTACTTCACGAACTTGTTGTGCGTTGAATTCGGGTTTCGCACTGAAAACTAATGCGGCGACACCGCTCACAAATGCAGCCGCCATTGAGGTGCCACTCATCAATGCATACGGCTCAGTAACGCCGGCGCAACGACGTGAAACGTCGACAACTGCGTCAAAACGAATCAACGAACAGATGCTGGTGCCAGGTGCCGAAATGTCGATGTAGGTGCCCCGTTGTGTGAATGATGGAGCGTTCAAGGTCGGGTCCACAGCGGTGACCGCGATCGTCAGATCATTTCCCGCAGGAAAAGTTGTGCTCGCTGTCAGACCACCGTTGCCTGCGGCGGCGACGACCAAGATGCCCTTGCTAGCGGCATACTCGAGCGCACCCTGCAATGCAGAAGTTTGGTTTGTGCCGCCTAGCGAAAGATTGATTACTCGAGCACCTTGATCAGATGCGTATCGAATCGCGAGAGCTAGATCGCTATCTGATCCGTCGCCGCGAGAGTCAAGAATTCTGATCGGCAAAATTTGTGCGTTTGGTGCAACGCCCGCGATGCCGATGCTGTTGTTGCTACGGGCAGCGATTATTCCTGCAACATGAGTGCCGTGCCCAATTATGTCGACGTCTGTCGCGCTATCGGTGATGCGACCACGTGTGATTGATCGACCAGGCAATAAATTTTGGTCTAAGTCTGGGTTCGGTCCAGACCCCGAGTCGATGACTGCAACGATGACTCCAGAACCTGTTGTTGTTGGCCAAACATCGCTGATTTTTGATGCTTGTAAAGCCCACTGACTTTCATAAGCCGTGTCTGTTGTGGCTCCAGTAATCGTCAGCGGTTCGACTTGTGATTTGACTTCGATTGATTTGGCTTCAACATTTATGGCAAGACTAAAAAACGAAATCGCAAATGAGACAAAGCCAACCAGAAATTTTCTCATAGGTTTTTAGTTCTAACTAAGCACCTGTCGAGTGGAAACCACCATCAACATGAATGATTTCGCCAGTTGTTGCCGGGAACCAGTCACTTAGAAGGGCAACAGTACTGCGGGCAACAGGGTTCGAATCGTTCACATTCCATCCGAGTGGAGCTCGATCTCCCCAAATGTCTTCAAACGCACTGAACGACGGAATCGATTTTGCAGCCATCGTGCGAATCGGCCCTGCAGCAATCAAATTGCATCGAATGTTTTTTGGCCCGAGAGCCTTGGCTAAATATCGGTTGGTGCTTTCAAGAGCCGACTTGGCCACACCCATCCAGTTGTAAGCCGGCCACGCAACCGTATTATCGAAATCTAATCCGACGATTGAACCACCGGCTGTCATCAAAGGTACGAACGCATCAGCCAAAGTCTTCAGCGAATATGCAGAGATCTGCATCGCAGTCGAGACATCTTGCCAACTTGCGGCCATGAAGTCATCGCCAAGGCATGCAGCCGGGGCAAAACCAATTGAGTGGAGTACTCCATCTACGCGTCCAAGATGTTTTTCGACTGCCGTTCGTGCGCTGAGTACATGCTCATCGACCGTGACATCAAATTCAATGACTTCAACTTGTGTTGAAAGTTTTTTTGCGGCGCGTTGTGTGATTGAAAGACCTCGGCCTGCACCGGTGAGTACGATTTTCGCACCCTCTTGTTGGGCGAGTTGTGCCACGCCGAAAGCCAGCGACGCATCGGTCAAAACACCGGTGATGACTATGTTCTTGCCTGAAAGTATTCCCACGCGCTCAACGGTAGTTGGTCGGGGCGGGGTTTTGAGTTGCGCCACTTCTGAGCGCCACCTTTAAGCCAGTTACTTGCTGTAATAACTCGTTTGATAACGGTGCCGATGGGTAGCGTTGCCAAGTATGCGAATTGGATTTCTTGGGGGTACAGGTCCTGCTGGAAGCGCTTTGGGGCTTCGCTTGGCGTCTGTTGGATACGAAGTGGTGTTGGGTTCTCGAGATGCTGATCGCGCTCAAAAAGTTTGTGACGAGCTGATTAAAAAATGGCCCGACTTTAAGTTGAAACTTTCTGGTGGCGACAATGACAAGGCCGCTAAGTGTGAACTTGTCGTGATTGCCACGCCGTGGGACTCTGCGGCCACAGTTGTCAATGAGCACACACAAGATTTGGCCGGCAAAATTGTTGTGACGATGGCTAACGCACTCGTAAGGGTAGGCAAAGAGTTTCAACCACTTGTGCCACCGCGCGGAAGCATTGCCGCTCATGTTCAAGCCGAAATTCCGTTGTCGCGTGTCGTCGCAGCATTTCAACATCTGCCTGCAACCGAATTAGGCAGGCTTGGCCACGATGTTGACAGCGATGTCTTGATCTGCTCGGACGACCCGACCGCGACTGCTGCAGTTTCTGAAATTGTTGAGAAATTTCCTGGCTGTCGTCCACTCAACGCAGGAAGCCTTTCGAATGCTTTAGCCATTGAAGCGTTTACTGCAGTTCTGTTGCAGCTGAATGTTAGATACAAAACAAGAGTCGCTCCGAGGCTCACCGGAATACCCGATCGCGGTGGTGCTGCTTGACGATGAAGTTGTACGACACGGCAAAAAAACGTGTTGTTGATTTTGCACCCGAGAAGCAAGTCTTGATGTATACGTGTGGCATCACGCCATACGACGCAACTCATATCGGTCATGCGTTTACGTTCGTATCGTATGACTTGTTGCAAAGGCGCTTGATCGATCTTGGCCACACAGTTAAGTGCGTTCGCAATGTGACGGATGTTGATGATCCGTTGTTTGCCAAGGCTCGCGAGTTGGGCGTGCACTATTTAGATTTGGCGGCAGGCGAAGAAGCAAGATTCAATGCCGACATGAAGGCCCTGAATGTGTTGGATGTATTCAGCACTCCACGTGCTTCGTCTGCGATTTCAGACATCCGCGGGTTCATTGGAATGGTTCTAGATCGCGGCTACGCGTATCAAGCTGGTCAAAGCGTCTATTTTGACGTAACCAAGTTCAATTCGTTTGGCAGTGTCTCAAATTATGACAATGAGACGATGTTGCGTTTTGCCGCTGAGCGCGGCGGACATATCGAAGACCCGCACAAGCGCAACCAACTTGACTTTGTTTTGTGGCAACCATCAGCGGCCGATGAACCAAGTTGGGACACGATGTGGGGTCCCGGACGCCCTGGCTGGCATGTCGAATGTTCGGCACTTGCACTTCGTGAACTCGGAACAACCATTGACCTGCACGGCGGTGGCAGTGATTTGATTTTTCCTCATCACGAATGTGAGCGTGCGCAGTCTGAAGCCGCAACAGGAGAATTGTTTGTTAAACACTGGATGCACGTCGCCATGGTGTTTATGGATGGCAGCAAAATGTCAAAGAGTTTGGGCAATCTTGAATTTGTTGATCGGTTGCGTAAAGAGCATGACGCGCGAGCGATACGCCTGGCTTTGATTGCCAACCACTACAGACGCGAGTGGGAGTGGGACTCGACAGCGATGCCAAGTGCACATGAGCGTCTCAAATTATGGTCACAGGCGAGTGCAGGTGACGGAAGTGCGGCACTTGAAGAAACTCGCAAAGCACTTGATGATGATTTGAACGTACCGATGGCAATAGTTGCGATTGACGATGCGGCCAAGCGCGGCCAGAGTGTTGCAAGAGCAGCTCAACTCTTGGGGGTAGAAATTTAGATATGAAGCTCTGGCGTCGGCAACGTAAGGCAAATTTTGACCCAACCAAATATGTTGGTGCAACAAAATTTCAAACACGATTTAGACCGTTCGTAAGATTCTTCGTCAAGCGACTTTGGAAGTTCTCACTGGTGGGTTTCGATCAGATTCCAAAATCTGGCGCAGCGATTTTGTGCGCTAATCACATCAGTTTTCTGGATTCGGTCTTTTTGCTCACTTATTCGCCGCGCAATATGTCGGTCGTCGGTAAAAGCGAATACATGGACTCTTTCAAGACACGTTGGCTATTCACAAAAATCGGGATGATTCCATTGGATCGCACAGGTGGTGAGAGCGCTACATCAGCAATGGTTGCAGTTGAAGGTGTGTTGTCTCGTGGCGAGTTGTTCGGAATATTTCCTGAAGGAACTAGAAGTCGCAACGGAAACTTGTATAAAGGTCGCACTGGGGCTGCTCGACTCGCACTCAAATTTGGGTGCCCCGTATTTCCGGTTGGGATTACGGGCACCAGTGAAATAATGGCGCCTGACACTGTGATGCCTAAGTTCGGCAAACACTGCAAAATTGAGATTGGTAGTCCGATAGATACGCAAAAATATTTGGCGCGCGCCGATGACCCAGATGTTTTGCGTCAGCTGACTGACGAAATAATGGTGCGAATTCAGGCACTAACAAAACAAGAGTACGTCTACGACTACGCGCCAAAGCGTTCTAGCGCTAATCGAACCCACATTTAAAACTGCCGCAATCTAGACTGAAGGCGTGACAAGCAGTGGTTCAATGATTTCAATTCGTCTACCCGACGATTCGACTCGTGAACTGCCTGTCGGCTCAACTGGCCTTGATCTTGCCCTTGCGATTGGCAAGAGGCTTGCCCAAGCGGCAGTCGCGACAACAATTGACGGAGTCGAAACCGATCTGGGTGTTGCGCTGAGAGACGGTGTGAAAGTTTCGATAATCACCGCAGATTCTGACCCTGGTCGCCACGTGCTTCGTCACTCGACGGCCCACGTTTTGGCTCAGGCTGTCATTCAACTATTTGAAGGCGCAAAGTTCTCGATTGGACCGGCAATTGAGGATGGTTTCTACTATGACTTCGAACTTCCAAACAACAAAACTTTCAGTGACGCGGATTTGGTCGCAATTCAGGACAAGATGCAAGAAATTGTCGCCGCAGATCAGCCGTTCGTGCGTTCTGAAATGTCGGCAAAAGACGCGCTCAAAGTTTTCAAAGATCAACCGTACAAGTGTGAGATCATCGAACGGGTCACAAAAGGTGATGCCGACTCGAGCGACGCACTAGAAGCGGGTAGCGCCGACGCGGTGAGTGTTTATCGCAACAGCGAAAATTTTGTTGATCTTTGTCGTGGGCCGCATGTGCCGTCAACAAGCCGGTTGGGTCATTTTGCGTTAATGAAAGTTGCCGGCGCGTATTGGCGTGGTAATGAAAAAGGACCGATGCTGCAACGAATCTATGGCACTGCATGGGAGTCCAAGTCGGCGCTCGCAGAACACTTGCATCGACTCGAAGAAGCAGAAAAGCGTGATCATCGTCGTCTCGCAGTCGAAATGGATCTGTTGTCGTTTCCTCAAGAGTTGGGCGGCGGTCTTGCAGTTTGGCACCCAAAGGGTGGAATCGTTCGCAAACTGATGGAGGACTACTCAAGAGAGCGTCACCAAAATGGTGGCTACAAATTTGTCTTCACACCTCACTTGGCTAACTCGCACTTGTTTGAAACTTCTGGCCATTTACAGTTCTATAAAGACGGCATGTATCCGCCGATGGAGATGGACAACGGCACTTATTACCCGAAGCCGATGAACTGTCCGATGCATTGTTTGATTTATCGAGATCGCCAACGTAGTTATCGCGAGCTACCTCTTCGACTGTTTGAACTGGGAACGGTCTATCGATACGAGCGTGCGGGAACTCTGCACGGCTTGTTGCGCATTCGTGGTTTCACCCAAGACGACAGTCATATTTTTTGTACCGAAGAACAGATGGCCGACGAAATTGCGTCACTCTTAGATTTCGTTCTGAGTGTGTTGCGACGTTTCGGTTTCAACGACTTTGATTTCAAACTCAGTACGCGCAACGCCGAAAAGTCAGTTGGCTCAGACGAGATTTGGCAAAAAGCAACTGATGCCCTCATGGAAGCGTTGAATCGTCACGGGTTGCAATACACCGTGTCGCCAGGTGATGCGGCGTTTTATGGACCAAAGATCGACATAGATGTGCGCGATGCGATTGGTCGTAAGTGGCAGTTGAGCACGATTCAATGCGACTTCAACTTGCCAGAGAGATTTGGTCTTGAATACATCGGCACTGACAATTCGCGAAAGCGTCCGATCATGTTGCATCGTGCGTTGTTCGGTTCAATCGAAAGATTTTTCGGTGTTTTACTCGAGCATTACGGTGGCGCATTTCCAACGTGGCTGGCTCCGGTTCAAGTGCGGGTGTTGGCAGTTGCGTCGGCGCACGAAGAGTATGCGGCAAAAGTTACAGAGCGTTTGGTTAAAGCCGGTTATCGCGTCGATCAGCTAGTGGCTGATGAACAACTCGGCAAACGAATTAGGGCGTCAAAGTTAGAAAGAATTCCTTATGTTTTGGTAGTCGGTGATGATGACGTCGCTAACTCAACTGTCGGTGTGAACCCTCGTGGTGGCGATGTTCGTCGCGACGTGGCGGTCGAAGACTTCGTGATGCAACTTGCAGCTGATGTTGGGCAAACCATAAATGCGTGACATCAAACTGAAAGCAATCACGTGCTAGAACGAATTTGGAATGGTTGGCGAGCCGACTACGTCGTGCACGGTCAAGGTGCACAAAAACAATCGGAGAAGTCGGTCTTTTCTCAGATTTTAGAAAGTGAGATGACAGACGAGCAGAGTTATATCGTGCATCGCGGAAAAGAAGTGTTTGCATTGATGAACGCATTTCCGTACACATCCGGACATCTGCTCGTGGTGCCGTATCGCGAAGTTGCCGAACTTGAAAACTTGACAAGTGAAGAGACCGCAGAACTGTGGGCAACAGTGACCACGGGAGTAAAAGTTTTAAAGTCGGTGTATCACCCCGAGGCGATGAACGTGGGCATCAATCTTGGTGCCGCCGCTGGTGGCAGCATTGCCCAACACCTGCACGTGCACATCGTGGGTAGATGGGGTGGAGATACAAACTTCATGGTCACGACTGCGAATACCAAAATTTTGCCTGAAGCTCTGGACGTGAGCGCCGATCGCATCCGCAAAGCATGG
>CANKZL010000005.1 GCA_947488385.1 Acidimicrobiaceae bacterium
GCAAGAAGCGACATAGCGATCTTGGTTGGCGGCACCAATGAAGTTTCGATGCCCGATGTCGAGCCAACATAATGCAGTTGGTCGAGCGAGTATCCAGAGTCTTGCAACAGTTCTGCAATCGCAAGAGCAGGTATTACGTGACCGCTAGTTCCACCACCAGTGATTACGGCAAAGACGTGATGGTTCGTGTTGGTCAAGAGGTTCTACTTGTGTGAATCGCTCACTTCATATTACGCGCGACATTCATCAACAGGCCAGCTGCTGACATGCATACAAGTAGCGAACTTCCGCCGTATGAGATGAGCGGCAGTGTCAAACCTGTCACTGGCATCGATCCAGACACGCCTCCGATGTTGATGATTGCTTGAAAGGCAAACCACATCGTCACGCCACCGGCGAGCAATGCACCAAACTTTTCTTGAGCTGCCATTGCAACTCGAAAGCCACTGACAACCAGCACCAAGAAACCACCGATGATTGCCGCAACACCGATCAAGCCGAACTCTTCGGCGATTGTCGAGAAAATAAAGTCACTATGTGCAAGTGGAACATAACCCCACTTGCCAGTGCCAGCACCAATGCCTGCTCCCGAGATGCCACCATTTGAAATTGAAAGAATCGACTGCCAAACCTGATATCCGAAAGACGCCTTTGTCTCATCAAGATTCAAAAATGCCGTCCATCGGTTGCGACGAGACGAACTTACAAGCGTGATGAAAAGTGCCCCACTCATCGAAGCACCAGCGATAGCCCCAATGATTCGCATTGGAATGCCCGACATAAACATCACCGTCAAAACGATGCAGGACATGACGATTGCGCCGCCCAGGTCTTTCTGCGCGACACAGAGAATTACGGCCGCCAACCACGCATAAATCACGGGTTTAATTGTGCGATTGATATCGGTAACTTCTTTTTGACGACGACCAAGCAAGTTTGCGCAATAAGCAAGCAAAGCAAATTTCAAAAACTCAGACGGCTGAAAACCGACGGGACCAAACACAACCCAAGCACGTGCGCCATTTGTGCTGACGCCAATATTTGGTGCGAACGGCAAAAGCATCAAGCCGTAGGCAGCCATCAGTCCCGGAAAAACCCATCGTCGCAGCATTGGATACGGGAAGCGATAAAAGAACGCCATTCCGAGTCCGCCCACACAAGCCCACATCAGTTGCTTGAAAAACATCGTCCATGGTGACAACCCGCGATTCAACGCAACTATTGAAGATGAAGACATCACCATGACGAGCCCAATTGCAACAAGCGTGAGCACCGTGATGAAGATTATGAAAAAAGTTTTGTTTGCTGGCTTTTGGGTTACGCGTCGCGACGAAAGCAGGCCACCTTGGTCAAGCACTGCACGCCGACGTTCGGCAAGTGTCATTGTTCGATTTGTTGGTGATGTAGTTGCTGTGCTCATTTTTCCTCTTGACTATTTTTGTTTAGTTTTTGACTTTTGATTAATCAATGCGCTGACTTCTTTTTTAAAATCTTCACCACGTTCGCCGTAATTTTTGTACCAGTCGTAACTAGTGCAACCTGGCGAAAGCAGCACAACGTCACCCGAATCTGCAAGTTGATCGGCTAATTCAACGGCTTGGCGCATTGAGCTCGCTGATTGCACTTCGCAAACTCCGGAAAATGCCGATGCAATATCTTTCGCAGATTTACCAATCGCAACAACCGCTTTCATGTGGCTCGGAAAGCTGGCCATTACCGACAGATCAAGATCTTTGTTCTTGCCTCCGGCTATCAAAACAATCGATTCGAATGCGTTAAGCGCAACACTTGAAGCGTGCGGGCTCGTCGCTTTTGAGTCGTTGAACCAACGAACGTCGGCGAACTCAGCAACGAGCTCGATGCGATGCGGGGCATGAACAAATTTTTTCAGAGCCTCGGCGACATGCGACCGAGTTGCAAGTCCAGACTCGATTGCAAGCGCTGCGGCAGCTAATGCATTAGTCACATCGTGCGGCAGACTTCTTGCCATTTCTCGCACGTTCAAAATTTCGCCAGATGGTGAAGTTAAGACTCCGTTAGTCGCGTGATAATCACCAGAGTTAGTTCCGAAACTGACGATTTTGCCCTTGCTACTTCGCGCAATTTTTGCAATAGACGGGTCAGACTCAGGAACGACTGCGACATCAGTGTCAACAAGATTTTGCCAAATTTTTGCCTTGGCTGCACGATACGAATCAATCGATGAGTGCCAGTCCAAATGGTCAGGGGCGAGATTCAACCAAACAGATGCTTGCGTGCGAAAAGTCTGTGTATATGCCAACCGAAAGCTTGAACACTCGACTGCAAATGCTTGTGCATCACTGCCAAGTGCGGCGATCAAGGGCGTCTCAGTATTGCCAACAGCCGCAGTTTTACAGTTGGCAGCATTAAGCATTGCTGCAGTCATCAACGTTGTGGTTGTTTTGCCGTCCGTGCCGGTAATACCCAACATCGGTCGTGGCTTTGAATTCATCTGCTCGAACCGATAAGCAAGTTCAATTTCAGACATCACTGGTTTGTTCATTCGCATCGAGGTTTGAAACAACACGTGGCTTTCTGCAATACCCGGAGCAGGGACCACACGGTCAACTTGTTGGAGTATCAATTCAAGTTCTTTTACAGACGGCTTAACTGAAACTTTGCTGTTCAAAGTTTTTGCGAACTCAGAATTTTCTTCGCTCGACATATCATCTGCCAAGACAACATGCTCGCCTCGCGCAACAAGTTCGCTTGCTACTGCTCGCCCAGCGATCGCCAACCCGTAGACGAGAGTCGTAGTCATATCAGCGACGCATCCCGTAGAGGTTTTGCATATTTGTGAAGTCGGCAATGAACATTGCCACGGCGGTCGAAACACAGATTGCAGAAATAATCCAAAAGCGAATAATTACAGTTGTCTCTGGCCAACCACTTTGTTCAAAGTGATGATGAATTGGCGAGTTTTTGAACAAACGTTTTTTACGACCAGATGCTTTGAACACACCCATCTGCACTGCGACAGATCCTGCTTCGAGCACATTGATGCCACAGATGATTGGCAAAAGCAAGTGTGTATTTGTAGTTACAGCAAGCAGACCAAGTGCCGTGCCGAGTCCGAGTGCACCAACGTCGCCCATAAAAATTTTTGCTGGGGCCGCGTTCCACCACAAGAAGCCTCCGCATGCACCGGCCAGCGATGCAGACAAAACTGCGAGATCCAAAGGGTTGACAACATCGCCGTAAAGAGTTGGATTACGAAATGCCCAATAGGCGATCACAGTGAAGGCAATAAATCCGAATGAAGCCGAACCTGCAGCCAGACCATCTAAACCGTCGGTTACGTTCACAGCGTTTGAGGTTCCCCAGACCATGAGCGCCGTCCAAATGACAAACAATGGCCAAGTAAAAGTGATGCCAGGTAAATCTGCGCGCGTAAACGAGAGAGTTTCGCTGACTCCAGTTGCTGCGGTCAACCACCAGGTCAATCCGATGCAAATTGCGAAAGTGATGTAACCCTTTTTCTTCCAGAAGAGTCCGCGGTTGTGTTGGCGCTGCACCTTGAGAAAGTCGTCCAGAAAACCGACGAAGCCGAGTACAAGAACCGCGGCCCAGATGATCATCGACTGATCTGAAAACGGAAGCCCGTCTCTAAAGTGGGCAACAAACCAACCGAGTGCTGCAGAGAACAAGATTGCAATGCCACCCATCGTTGGGGTTCCCTGCTTTTTCATATGTTGCACCGGACCACGATCTTCAGCGCCAAGTATTGGCTGACCTTTACCAATTCGTTTGAAGATCGTGATCAGCACGCGAGTACCGATCAGCGAGGCGATCATTGCGACACCAGCCGCGGTGAGAATCGCGATCATGATGCGGCCTTCAACAACTCACGAGATACTTCGGCATCACTGAATGAAATCTCAGTTGCGCCAATTGTCTGTGTCGACTCGTGCCCTTTGCCTGCGATCACAACTATGTCGCCCGATTTGGCGTTAGCGAACGATGCCGCGATTGCACTTCGACGATCTAGATCTACCATGACTTTGCCGATTTCTGTAGTGCCACTCTTAATTTCGTCGGCGATTGTCTGGGCGTTTTCATGGCGAGGATTATCTGAAGTGATGTACACGACATCTGCGAACTTCGTCGCAACTGCACCCATCTTAGGCCGCTTTGTATGATCCCGATCTCCACCGCAACCAAAAACGACTATGACACGTGCAGCGTCATCAATCAGTTCACGTGCAGCTTGTAAAACATTTTGCAATGCCTCTGGTGTGTGTGCATAATCGACCACGACCGAGAAACTTTGGCCAACACTTACAGACTCAAATCGCCCCGGTACTGCGCTTGCAGCAGCCAAACCTTTAGCGATGTCACCAGCCGTGACACCAAGTTTGGCTGCTGCAGTCGCGGCAGCTAGCGCGTTCATTACGTTGAAGTGTCCACCCGTAGCGACTTCTATCTTTTGACCTCGCCAAATAAACGAGATCTTGGCGACATTGGCCTGCACTTGCTCTGCATCACCAAAACCGAATGCTTCAACCTCGATGCCTTGCTGATTGCCAAGCGAATCAATCAATAGCGATCCGTGCACATCATCACGATTGATAATGCATTGTTTGGTGAATTTTTTGCCGAACAACTGAGCCTTTGCTCCGAAATATTCTTCTGTCGTTTTATGAAAGTCCAAGTGATCTTGACCCAAGTTTGTGAAAATTGCCGCCTTGAACGAAGTGCCTTCAATTCGTCGCAATGTAAGTGCGTGCGAAGAAACTTCCATTACGACCGCATCGCATCCGCGATCAAGCTCGCTTGCGAACGATCGCTGCAAATCTGTCGACTCTGGGGTTGTGCGTGCCCCAGTGAGAGTGCCAAATACGGTTGTTGACCAGCCGTGCTGATTAAGAATCGCCGCAAGCATGTGCGAAGTTGTTGTTTTGCCGTTTGTTCCCGTAATGCCGATGACATTGAGTTTTTGACTTGGTCGATCGAACAACTCAGCAGCAAGGTACCCCATCGCTGATCGAACGTCGTTCACGATCACCTGCGTCAAGTCGACTTCGAGGCGCCGTTCAACGATCAACGCAACTGCCCCGTTGTTTTTTGCATCTTGGGCAAAGTTGTGACCGTCGGTGTTTTCACCAACAACACAACAAAAAATTGAGCCTTTGACTACTTTCGAAGAGTCATGGGTAATTTCACTGACTTGAACATTTGCTTTTCCGATTACTTCGCGAACGACTACCTCAGGTGTACCTGCCAGCAGTTGATCTAGCTGGCGTACTGAACGAGTCGGCATCTCAGTGACTCGGCCCAAGCTCAGCAGGGCGTGAACCAACACAACCCACATCGCCGCCTTCGGGGCGAATGTTTAGCTCGTTAATAAGAACTTGACCGATTCGAGCAAAAACTGGAGCAGCGGCTGTACCACCAAAACGGTCTAGCGAAGAACTATCTGGTTCGTCGATCGAAACAAGAACCGTCATTCGTGGATTGTTAGCCGGCAAAAACCCGACGAAAGATGCAAAGTAGGTACGAGCACCCTCGTCATTCGTATATTTACCATTCTCTTGAAGTTTGTAGGCCGTACCGGTCTTACCAGCGACGCTTAAGCCGGGCAGTTTGGCTAACTTTCCTGTTCCGTAACAAACAACATCTGTCATCATTGACGTCATTGTCTTTGCCGTCTGCGACGAAACAACTTGATGCGACGGCGAAGATGGAGTCGAAGTCTCAACACCGTCTTTATCGGTAGTTTTAAGAATCAGTTTTGGCGCCACGTAGACGCCATTGTTGGCAACGGTGTTTACCGCTGCAACCATCTGCAACGCAGTAGCCGTGTATCCGTAACCGTAAGCAAACGTGATTTTTTCTGTACCCTGCCACTTTTCGGCCGGCCTTAAAGCGCCGCGCGCTTCGCCTGGATATTTGATTTCTGTCTTGGTGCCAAATCCAAATAGTTTCAAATACTCGTGATTCTTTTGCGTCGTCAAGGTTCTTGAAATCAGCACCGTGCCCAAGTTTGAAGAATCAACAAGTATTTTACGCACAGACATTTCTTCGAGTCCGTGCGGATAGGCGTCAGTGACAGGATATTCCCATTTTGTACCCCGATCAAATACCTGTGAGCCAGGAACACTGAACTTTGAATCGCTTTCTATTGTGCCTTCGTTAATTGCAGCGGCAACGCTGAAGACTTTTGCAACAGAGCCTGGCTCGTTGGCTTCAACTGCCGCAGAGTTACCTGATTGGCTCGAATATGTTCCGTCTTCGTTGCGACGAATGTTCGATACCGCAAAAATCTCACCAGTTTTTGTATCCATCACAACGGCTGAACCACCACGGGCGCCAAGACGCTCGACTTGTTGCATGACAATGCCGTCGACTTGAAATTGAATCGTGCGATCAATCGTGGTCGTCAAACGGCCACCTGAAACTGGCTCGACAACTTCGCCTGCACCAGCAGCGATCGATTTGCCGCTGCTATTCACTTCACGCTCAATCCGACCGTCGACTCCAGTCAACAGATCGTGATACTGCAACTCAAGACCCGAAATACCAACTCCGTCAACGTCGGTTCGGCCCACGACTGCCAACAATCCTCCACTTGTCAATGCCCGACCGGTTTCGCGATATGAAGAGACGCCTTTGAGTTTTAAAGATGTGATTGCATTTGCAACTTCTTGATCGACTTGACGAGCCAAGTAAACGAAACTTGAGGTCTTGTTTTGTAGTTTTGTTGCCAAATCAACTTCAGCTTGTGGGCTGAGTTGCAAAACACCCGCAACTGCGTGTGCGACACCAACTGGATCAATTACAGACCGTGGGTCTGCAAAAACAGTGCGCGTTGGTACCGGCAATGCCAACTCGCGGCCGTTGCGATCGACAATTGATCCTCGCTCTGCAGGCAGAGTTTGAACTCGACTTCGTTGCGAAAGACTTGCCTCGCGATAACTGCTAGCAAACACAGTTTGCAATAAAGCGACTCGCAGACCTAAGGCGACAAGCAAGAGACCGGCCAGCGAAAAGACCCAAAAAATACGTTTGCGCATATCGCCGCTTCGTAGATCGGTAGTGAAATAATCCTTACCTCTTGAGACGAAAGATGGTGCACGATACGACATCTCTGAACTGCGCACACGATTGGCGTCTATTCGACGAGAAGTGTTCACGGCGTTACTCCCGAAATTGTTTGCGAGGCCAAGTCTTCGAGCATTGGTGGTTGAGAAATTTCTTTGTCCATTGAGCCAGTTGCGGCTAAGACAATTGCGACAACATCAGACGGAATTTCGGAAAACGAAGCAGATACACCCTGTGACATGCCAAGCAGCATCGCTTGCTCGCGCAAGTTGTCGGGGGCTCGAAGCTCTGCACGCTGTTGACGAAGTTCGTCATAGTGAAAACGAGCGAGACGTACTTCAGTTGTAATTTTGTCAAGTTTCAACTGTTGTTGCGCGATGACTGTTTGAAACATCACCACAAGTACCGCAAGAGCCGTTACACCGACAATGATTGCGGTCGCACGCGAATATCGAGTTTTTGTGATTGGCGCTACAACTCGAAGTTCTGGGCGTTCTGTTTTGGTGCGACGAGGGACAACGGTGACAGATGCGCCTGCAGGTCGGCGCATTCTTACAGGCGCAGGCCGAGTCATCGCAGCAGTAGCCATCTAGTTACCTGCCCCGACCAACGTCTTTTCGAGCACCCGAAGTCGGGCTGACTTTGCACGTCGATTTATCGTCTGTTCTTTGCTCGACGGATACTTTGCCGCCCGCACTCGTCGAGTCAATCGATCGCTATTTTGCGACTCGTGTACAAACGGTGAAGCAGTTTTTGCGACTGTATCGTCATGCTCTGATTCAGTAAATACACGCTTGACGATTCGATTCTCACCTGAGTGATAGGTCAAAACAGCGACTCGACCGCCTGGCGCAGTTGCATTAATTGCTGCTTGTAGAGCGCGTTCAAGAATCTCTAGTTCTTTGTTCACTTCAATGCGAATTGCCTGAAAAGTTCGCTTTGCTGGGTGCCCACCAGTACGTCGTGCTGGAGCAGGAATTGCCGCCACGATTACTTCAGCCAAGTGAGTAGTCGTGCTGATTGGTCGTGCACCAACAATCGCTTTGGCGATTCGACGAGCAAATCTTTCGTCGGCGTTACGAGAAATGATTTGGGCAAGTTCTGTTTCTTCGTATTCATTTACGACATTTGCAGCACTCAGTTCGCCGCGTTGGTCCATTCGCATATCAAGCGGACCATCTTGACGATATGAAAATCCTCGTTCAGCAATATCAAGCTGTGGCGATGAAACACCAAGATCAAATAACGCCCCAGAAATTTGATTCACCGACATCTCTTCAAGAACTTCATCAAGCGCATCAAAACGAATGCGACGAACCGAGAGGCGACCTTGCAAGGCTGGATCTTCGGCGATCATTTTTTCTGCTTTAGCAATAGCGTCGGCATCTTGATCAAGCCCAAGCACTTGCAAATTTGGATACGCGTTCAAGATTGCAACTGCATGCCCACCCAAACCAAAAGTTGCATCTACGACTAGGCCCGATGGCACAGTGGCAAAGCACTCGACTATTTCATCAACCATCACTGGGCTATGCGAGGCGTTGTGCTGTTCAAATTTTGGGTTGTTGCTGGTCATCATAAAAAATATGCAACTCACTTCTGTCACTTTTTGCTTCGCTTATCAGCAGCCCCCCGGCTAACGGTGCCTCCGGGATTTCTCCCCGGATAGCGAGATGGAAGCGGGCGGAGTTGGGGGCTATCCATCTTGTTAACCGGGAGACTGCTGATAAGCGAAACTCGTACAACTTGTGACAGTTGCGAAAAGTTTGTTGCTTGGCCCCCTTTCGCTTCTTACTCTGTGCCGGCTAGTTCTTGTGTGCCGGATTCATTCATCCGCTGATGACGCGCCGGATCCCAGATCTCGACATGTCCGAATGCGCCGCTGACGACCACTCGTGAGTTGAGTTCGAGTCCGGCGTATGCGCGAAGTTTTTCATCCAAGTTGATGCGACCTTGCGCGTCAACGGTTACTTCGACCATGTTCGAAGCCAAAGTGCGCTGTTGCTTGCGATCCATCTCGCCTCGACGAACTTTTTCGATGGCATCATTTGCCACAGTCAAAAAAGCATCAGTTGTCAGAACTTCGACACATCGGTCGCGACCTAAAGCCAGATAGCAAGTCGGCTCAAATTTGGGTCTGAAGGCGGCAGGCAAGGCGATGCGACCCTTGGGGTCCAACTGCCGCTCATGAGTCCCTACAAACACTGTTTCCTCCGCCTAGTCCCAAAACCCCATTACTTGCTGGGTTTTAAAGCTCCCCTTAATACCCGATACAGAGCATATCCCCACTTACCCCCACTGTCAAACATCTTTCCCCACTTTTCCCCACTTTTTTTAGATATTTTTGTACGGCCTTGAACCAGGTTTTTAACCCAATGATTTTTGTGATTCCGCTTTTAAAGTGCGGCGCTTAGTTCAGTAACTGCTTCGGCTATCTGGTTCAAACCACTCGACTTTGAAACCCCGAGCCTGCTTAATTCACTATTAATTGACATGTACGGCATGTCTGGTTGATTATTTCTTTCAGCAAGCTTTTCGAGCACCAAATATTTGCGATATGCGTCTGGTGACCACCGTTGATGCAAAACGCACTGAAAGCGGGCCATCTCTCTAGTGCGACGCTGTGAAATTCCGACGACTTTTTCGCCATGCAACGTCACCTCACCAGGCCCGAGACCGGCAAAACAAATCAAGTCCGAGAAATTTGATCGCTCAAGTCCTCCGCGGTGCACACGCAGTTGGTCACGGTCGGCAATCTCACATTTTGCCAAAGCATCTGCCCATAGCTCACCCACCCAAAACATCGCCTGGCCAACATCATCACTCCACAATTTGTCATCGCGCGGAATAACTAGGTCGATCCACAAGTGCTGATCAACTTCTAGAAAGACAACACCGCCACCGCTTCGACGTCGCACAACAGCAACGCCGTCTTGATCACATGCCTGCTGATTCACAATTTCTGTATTTTGCTTAGAGCCAAGAACTATTGCCGACTCATTGATTGATGCTCGCCAGATCGCACGCTCTGCTGGCAGTTCTCGACTGTGAACTGACTCTGCAGAGTCACGCAAGTGATTTACACGCCATTCACTCATTTATAAAATTCTTACGAAGCAAAAGCCAGATATTGCTTCCACTCTTCTGGTACACGCCCAACTGAAACTGTGACCCAAGCAAGTTCACGAGGAGTGTGCGGTTGGTTTGCTAACGCCATACCCGCCTCGGCAGGAGTGCGATCTCGCTTTTTCAAATTGCAGCCTCGACAAGCAGCGGTCACGTTCTCCCAAACATGCATTCCGCCGCGCGAACGTGGCATTACGTGATCAATGCTGTCGGCATGGGCGCCACAATATTGACATCGATGATTGTCTCGCGCAAAAATCGCACGCCGCGACATTGCCGTGCGCCGATGATACGGAACCTTGACGACATAGCGAAGCCTGATCACTAGTGGGCCGGGCATCACAAAAGTTTCTGCTCGAATTTGAGTGCCATCTTCTTCAACAATTTCTGCTTTGTCCGACAAGACAAGACAAATCGCACGTCGTGCAGGAACAATCGACAGCGGCTCAAAAGTTGCGTTTAATACCAGGGCGCTTCTCATCTGAAATCTCGCAGCCAATTTAGATAGCTCAAAACATCTTCAGACTTGATCGGCATCGCTTGCCCACCATATTGGGTTTGCGAGCGAAACTTGACATATTCACGCGTAGGAATCGGCAAAAACGGCGCTCTCGCCCACCACTGCGATGGAGCCAACCGAAACAACTGCGTTATCGCCACGAACCAAAGATGCGGGCGCACTGCAACCGCCACAACAATCGACGCACCAGATCGCATGCTCGAAGAAGAACTCATGGCTTAGTTAGGTTTGGGCTCTTTGGGAAGTCCAAGCACCATTTCGCCAATGATGTTGCGCTGAACTTGTGATGAGCCCGCGTAAATTGTGCCGGCTCGAGCATTCAAAAACGTCATCGCCCAACTCATTGAGCTGTTCTTTGCCCCACCTTCATCAGTCTGAAATGAAGTCATAGGTTTGCGTCCTTCGGGAACCAACCCATCGGCACCCATGATCTCCATTGCCAACTCGGTAAGCACTTTGTGATATTCGCTCCAATAAAGTTTTGAAATTGCACCATCTGGCCCTGGGTGATGTCCCGCAACGAACTTAGTCAGTGTGCGCAACCCCAAATATTTCATGATTTGAACTTTGCCGTAGCAATCACTCAACCGCTGACGAATGCGTGGATCGTTTGCAACGCCGCGCTCCCTCGCCAATGCAACAAGACGATCAAACTCTGCTTGAAAGCGAATCGACAAAGTTGCTGCGGCCTCACCACGTTCATAGCCGAGCAACGACATCGCCACTGCCCAACCGTTGTTCAACCCACCAACCACATTTTCTTTCGGACAAGTCACGTCGGTATAGAAAACTTCGTTGAACTCGCTCTCACCCGAGAGCATTCGAATCGGTCGCACTTCGATCCCAGGCTGACGCATGTCAACCAACAAGAAAGAAATGCCTTTGTGTTTTGGTGCATCAGGGTTGGTTCTCGCAAGCGTGAAGATATGAGTTGCATATTGTCCTGCTGAAGTCCAAATCTTTTGCCCATTCAACAAAAACTGATCGCCGTCAAGAGTTGCCTTAAGACCTACGTTGCCAAGATCAGAGCCTGCGTTTGGTTCGCTGTATCCCTGACACCATGTGTCTTGACCAGAGATAATTCTCGGCAAGTAATAACGTTTTTGCTCTTCGGTTCCCCAAATCAAAAGTGTGTTACCCAACATTTGAATTCCGAATGTGTCGTTGAAAGAACCTGTCGGCACACCCGCGCGCGCAAACTCTTCGGCAACAATTACTTGTTCGAGCGCCGAAAGTCCACCGCCGCCATATTCAACTGGCCAACCTGGAGCGAGATACGGACTCGACGCAAGAATTTGTCGCCACTGCGCCATAAATTCTTCGGCAGCCTTGCCTTCTAGCGAACCAATGCCCTGCCAATTTGAGGGAAGTTTTTCTGCCAAAAATGCTTGAACCTTCTCGCGATACTCCTCGGCTTGTCGTTCATATACGGGTCTCATATTGCACAGCCTAGATTGCGCGCCACAGCTGCCGCCCCTACGAGCGGCGACAACGGCCCAAGCCCTGCGGGGCAAACCTTGAACCCGTCAATGAATCCGATTTTTGCTGAGCGGTCGAGCTCACTTTGGACTGCCTCGAAAAATGGCGCCCCAAAGCCCAGGGCAACTGAACCGGCGATAACGGCGCTGCGCACGTCAAGAGTTGCGCCGACACTTACTAGCGCGCGGGCGACAAGTCGACCAGTTTCTTGAACAACTTGTTGACTGGCTTGCGCAGCAGGCTTACCTGTAATTGCTTCAATTGATCTGCCCGAGGCATGAGCCTCAAGACATCCACGAGAACCGCATGCACAAAGTCTGCCGTCGGGCACAACGATGACATGACCGATGTGACCAGCATTGCCACTTCGCCCGTCAAGCACTTTGCCGCCCGAGATTATTCCGCCACCGACGCCAGTCGAAACAACCATTCCAACGACATCAGTCTGACCTGCAACTGCCCCACACCAAACTTCACCTTGCACGAGAGCCTTCGCATCACCATCTATGTAGACGGGCATCTGCACTAATTTTTCAAGCGACGCGCGCAACGGAAAATCTCGCCACTCTGGAATATGCAATGTTGAGACAAAGTCACCATTTGGCGACATTGGTCCTCCGCAACCGACACCGCATGCAACTAGTTCAACTTCTGAGGCGGCCATTTGTGAAGCGATCAGTTCGCTCAGCGTCGACCAGACTTGTGTTTGTGGTGTTAACGCCCGACCATGAGAGAGAATTTCTCCAGAACCTGAAACAACACCAACCGAGAGTTTTGTGCCACCAATATCTACGGCAAGATACCCGCGCTTTGCCACGCGTACTCTTTACCGTTCGCGCAAGAATTTTTCGCGCATCCGCTGAGCATTAGCGCGAGACGCACGCAGTGACTCGGACACGTCACGAATACCGACTTTTGACATCGCGCGCAACTGACGCTCGACGATCACTGCGCAACCCAACATTGCCAAGAAACCCGCGAATGCCGCGAGAAAGTGAAACTGTAAACCAACAATGGTGAGCCCTAGCGACAGAACCACACCAATACCCGACCACCATGCGGTGCGCGCCGAATGTCGATACAAGCCTTTTGAAGAGACAGCCTGTGCAAATTTTTCGTCAGTTTTTAGATCTTGCTCGATCTGACGCAAAATTTGTTGCTCATTGTCTGATAATGGCACTCATCCTCCGCTTTCAAAAAACTTAATGAGAACTAGCTAGACGTTTTATATCTTGTCACGAGTGTAGACACCTTGCAAGAGAGATTTATCGCCCAATCTGAGCCAACCGTCACGCTTGCGAATCGCTTGGACCCCACTTAGAAGATCCGGGTTTGCGTTTGTGACTCAACGAACTTGCTGGTCGAATCGCCGAGTCACCGAACTTGTCGCGAATGTCGTCAATCGCCGAAGTCGTCGAACTCCAAACAGCGTCTAAATCGTTGGCCGAAACATCTTCGGCTGATTCGCCAGTCTCACCAAACAAACTCATTTGCGTTTCTGGCTCGGCCAAATTGCGAGCGCTAATACCCAAAAGTCGAACCCCACCAGAAATATCAATCGTTTTTAGCAACGGATCAATGAGATGCATCATCGCTTGAGCCGACGTAACTGGCAGATCGACGCTGGCTGAACGGGTGATCAATTGAAAGTCTGCAAACTTAATTTTGAGCGAAATTGTTCTCGCTCCGACTCCGGCATTTCGACAGCGAGCCGCAACTGCGTCGGCGAGTCGCACAAGATGGTTGTGCGCAACTCGATGATCTTTGATGTCAGATGAAAATGTTTCTTCATGCCCGATCGACTTAGCATCTCTATCAGGCTCAACAGATCGCTCGTCTAATCCTTGCGAGAGGTCAAAGAGATGTTGCCCCAGCGACTGACCCAAAACATTGACCAGAATTTTGCGATCAAACTTTGCCAAATCACCAACCGTCTTGATTGACAGAGCCGAAAGCTTTTCAAGAGTTACAGGTCCGACACCCCAAAGCGACTCAACTGCGAGTGGATGCAAGAACTCAAGTTCACGACCCAGTAGTACTTCATAGACGCCATGCCCGGGCTTCACCCCATCGCGAGATGCGCGCGGCTTTGCGACAACCGAAGCAAGTTTTGCCAAGAACTTGTTCGGCGCAACACCAACACTGCATGTCAGTTCAGTTGCCTGTTTGACGCGCGAGCGAATTTCGTTGCCAATTTGTACGCCGTCACCGAACAAGCGCAATGAACCAGTCACATCTAAAAACGCCTCGTCTAAAGACAGTCCCTCGACTAATGGTGTCACCGTATGAAACACTTCGAATACTTCTGCGCTTACTTCTGAGTAATGATCGTGGTCTCCCGGCAAAAAAATTGCATCGGGGCAAAGTCTCTTGGCTTGAGCTGAAGACATTGCAGAGAAAACACCGAACCTTCGAGCCTCATACGACGCTGCGGCCACAACCCCTCGGCCCCCTTCGCCGCCCACGACCACTGGCTTGCCACGCAATTCTGGGTTTCTTCGCAACTCAACAGCCACATAGAACATGTCCATATCTACATGCAGAATTGTCTTTATGCCTGCAGGTCGCGAACTTTCCATGTTTCAGACCTTAGCCATGCATGGCAACATGATTTAGTGAACCTACGCTCTTTAACACAATTATGAATCAACAACAACGCCCCTTGTCTGCACTTCCGTCGGTTTTCGCACGCGCGGTCGCATTCATTTCGATCATCATCGCTGGTATTGCCGGAGCCCTGATCGGCTTTACTCTCGTCGACTTACAATGCCAAGGCAATTGCGACGTGCCCAATTCAATTGGTTTAATTCTTGGTGCTGCAACTGGAGCTCTGGGTATGGGTGTCGTTGCCGTGCTGGTGCTTCGAGCAACTGGTGAATGGAAAGAACTCGAGGATCGAAAGTGAGCGCGCAAAGCGACTCGCAATTAGCGCAAGAACTTCTCGCAATTAGCAAAGAGTTAGCCCAGACTGGCGGCAAAAATGCTCTCGCAGGCAGACTCGCCGGCTTAAAGCAGGTTGAGACAAAATCTACGAGCACCGACATGGTCACAGAATTTGACCGCGCGACCGAAAAATACATCGTTGATGCGATTCGTTCTCGCCGACCCAGCGATTCGATAATCGGCGAAGAAGGAGCTTCGTATTCGGGCACAAGCGGTGTTACTTGGTGTATTGACCCAATTGATGGCACCACCAACTTTCTTTACGCTCTTCCAAGTTGGGGTGTTTCAATCGGTGTGAGCGACTCGCACGGCCCGCTTGTAGGTGTCGTGTTTATTCCCGCGCTAAATGAAACCTTCTCGGCGATTCGAGGTCAGGGTGCGTTTCTCAATGACAAAGCAATTTCTTGCAATGAAACAACTGATATCTCGAAGGCCCTCGTCTGCACTGGGTTCAGTTACTCGCCCGAACAACGCACCATTCAATCAAAACGCATCGCAAAATTTATTCACAAAATTCGCGACATTCGCCGATTTGGTGCCGCAAGCATCGACATCTGTTTTGTGGCCTGCGGTCGACTTGATGCATATTTCGAAGAGAACCTTCACGAGTGGGATATTGCGGCGGCAGAACTAATCGCCATCGAGTCAGGCGCGAAGTCAGGCAATTTTTCTGGCGAAAAGTCTTCACCAAAAGAAATCTTGATTGCCTGCCCAAAAATATTTGACCAACTGAGCGAATTCATCACGTCTAGTTCGTCACCCGAAAACAGCCACCACGAAAAACTGAACATCGGCAACCTTGAGATCATTCCAAGCGAAGGACGTGTGACGCTAGACAATGCAGAGGTTCAACTGACCAAGACAGAATTTTTACTACTCTGTGAACTCGCAACTAACATCAACGGTGTTTTTGGTCGCGAAGAACTTCTTGAACGAGTTTGGGGCAGCGAATATGTCGGCGATGATCGTCTAGTTGACGTTCACATCCGCCGACTGCGCACAAAAATCGAGACAGATGCCGCGAACCCAAAACACTTGGTCACCGTCCGTGGACTTGGCTACCGTTTGCAACCATGAGCGTTGTAATCGCAATCGACGCTGGCACAACCGGGGTCAGATCAAGGGTCGTATTTGAAACGGGACCATCCGAAATAAGTTCATACCGAGAATTCACCCAGCATTTTCCCCAACCGGGTTGGGTAGAACACGATGCTGTCGAGATCTGGAATGCAGTTCTTGTCACGCTCCACGAAGTCATCGACAAAGTAAATGAGCCGATCGCAGCAATCGGCATAACAAATCAACGTGAAACTGTTCTGGCATGGAGCCGTAAGTCGGGCAAACCATACGGTTCTGCGATTGTTTGGCAAGATCGACGCACCGCAGACAGATGCGAGCAACTCATTGATTCTCTTGAACTTGTGCGCCAGCAAACAGGTCTTGTGCTCGACCCGTATTTTTCAGGCACAAAATTTGAATGGCTCATCAAAAATCGTTCAATAAAAATTGACGATGACTTATGCCTCGGCACAATTGACTCTTGGTTGATTTACAACTTGACAGGCAGAGAATCTTTCGTCACCGATCCGACGAACGCCAGTCGCACAATGCTTTTTGACATCAAAACAATGCAATGGAGCGAAGAGCTCTGCGAACTCTTGAACGTTCCGATCAAAAATTTGCCCGAGGTCAAACCATCTAGCGGACGATTCGGAACAACTACTCAGCACGGCTCGCTTAAAGCGGGTATCCCTATCTCGGGTGTCGCCGGCGACCAACAGGCGGCGCTATTCGGTCAAGCCTGTTTTGAGGCTGGCGCAACTAAAAATACATATGGCACCGGAAGTTTCGTTCTGATGAATGTCGGTACGCAGTGTCCAAAACCCCAGACTGGCATTTTGACAACAGTGGCTTGGCAGATTGGTACACAAAAACCTGTCTACGCACTCGAAGGAGCAATCTTTGTTACGGGTGCAGCCATCCAATGGCTACGCGATGGATTAAACATCATCGATAATGCAAGCGAAGTCGGACCACTCGCTCAAAGCGTCAACAGTTCTGACGGAGTTGTCGTTGTGCCGGCATTTGCCGGACTCGGGAGTCCTTGGTGGGACCCTTACGCTCGCGGAGCAATTTTTGGTATCACCCGAGGCACGACTCGTGCCCACATCGCACGAGCGACGATCGACTCAATCGTTTTTCAAACTCGAGACGTGGTCGAATCAATGAGTGCAGCTTCAGGCGTCAAGATCAAAGACCTTCGCGTTGACGGCGGTGCCGCCGTTGTCGACTTCATGCTGCAATTACAAGCTGACCACTTGGGTGTTTGCGTACTTCGGCCCAAACAGTTAGAGACAACCGCAATGGGGGCGGCTTACTTGGCTGGACTCGCCGAAAGTGTTTGGAGCTCTACCGACGAAATTTCACAAGCGTGGCAACTTGATCAGAAATTTTCGCCACAAACAACTAATCAAAATCTGAAAACTAGTTACGAAATTTGGCAGACCGCAGTTAAGCGATCAATGAATTGGATTAGCTAGACACCTGCCGACAAAAGTGCCGCGCCGATGGCGCCGGCATGTTCTCCGAGTTGTGCGACTCGAAGTTCTGGATGTTCCCGATTATCTGGGGCATAGAGCAACTGCTTGAACCAAGTTTTGATGTGAGGCATCACCAGGTCGGCCGCCTCAGCCAGTCCACCGCCGATCACGATCACGTTTGGGTCAGTAATGTTCGTCAGATTTACCAAGCCGATTGCCACCCATCTTCCAAATGTGTCGAGGTAACCAATCGCCTGCTTGTCGCCACCACCCGCACGAGCGATTA
>CANKZL010000006.1 GCA_947488385.1 Acidimicrobiaceae bacterium
GCGTCCACGTTGTCAATGATAAGAGTTGCAGCAATTGACGAGTACATGCGGGCGACACCCAGCGCCGATGACTCGTGGCCAAGTTCGTTGAGCATTCGCTCTGCAGGACCTTTTATTGCGTGACCTCCCACGATCGGCGAAATTGCCACAACTTTGCTTCGAACTTTTGCGAGCGTTTCGTCCACTCGAGACATTGCACGAATTGGACCAATTGAGACAATCGGATTTGACGGTGCGATCACAATCACATCAGCATCGGCGAGTTGGTCAAGAGCATTTGGTTTGGCGTTTTCAATTCCGGCAAATCGAACCGAGCGTATTGCAATCTGGTGTTTGTGTTTCACGAAATATTCTTGAAAGCTGATTTCTTCGCCGGCTTTACCGGCTTGGCAGTCTTGGGCCAGTTCAACGACTGTCTCGACATCTTGATTTGTCATCGGCACAATCTGCTGCTCAAGTGACCAAGCTGAAGCGATTTCTCTAGTTATCTGCCAGGCGTCGGCGCCCTCTGCGCGGCGCGATGTTCGATAAAAGTGCGTCGCCAAATCTTGATCACCCAAGTTGAACCAATCGGGCGCGGCAACCGAGCCAGCAGGGCGCACTTTTGCATATCTCTTTAGTGCATCCATTGCGCGCCAAGATTCATTGCTCAGACCCCACCCGCGTTCTCCATCAATTGCGTTTGCGAGCGTGTAAATAACAGTGTCAATATCGGGTGAAATGTTGAGTCCGTGCAACACAGTGTCGTCACCAGTGTTGACAAGTGCTGTCGTGGTTTTCGGTTCGTTGACCAGTGCCAATCCACGCAAAAATCTTGCTGCTCCAACGCCGCCGGCGAGTACAACAATTGAGAGTGAACTTTTATTCGCAATCACAACATTGAGCGTACGCAGACAGTTGTCTGTTAGCCACTAGATTAAATAGTCGTTATGGCAAGAGCACTGATCACAGGCATCACCGGTCAAGACGGTCGACACCTTGCCGAGTTTTTGCACACAAAGGGATATGAGGTCTTCGGTCTAGTCAAAGGGCAAAACAACCCCAAGGCCGAATCGATTCGCGACGAGTTTCCATTCGTGCAGCTTGTACCGGGTGACCTCGCTGATTTTTCAAGTCTTGTTAGTGCGCTTGAAATGTCGCAACCAGACGAGGTCTACAACCTTGGCGCGATTTCGTTTGTTGCGATGTCTTTCAATCAAGCCGAACTAACCGGCAACATTACGGGTCTTGGTGTCTTGCGAATGCTTGAAGCGATTCGCCTGGTTGGTGGTGCGCGAAAGAATCCAATTCGTTTCTACCAAGCGTCCTCGTCTGAAATGTTTGGCAAAGTTCGTGAAACTCCGCAAACAGAAATGACGCCATTTCACCCGCGTTCGCCCTATGGTGTCGCAAAAGTATTCGCCCACGACATCACCGTGAACTATCGCGAGAGTTACGACATGTTCGCATGCTCAGGTATTTTGTTCAACCATGAAGGTCCGCGCCGCGGGCTCGAATTTGTTACACGCAAGATCACTAACTCAGTTGCACGAATCAAACTTGGTCTGCAAAGCGAGCTCGTCTTGGGCAATCTTGAAGCCAAACGTGACTGGGGCTATGCGGGCGACTACGTCGAAGCAATGTGGATGATGCTTCAGCAACCAAAGCCAGACGACTTCGTCATCGCGACCGGCAAAACAAATTCAATCGAGCAATTGCTTGAAGTCGCGTTTACTGCAGCCGGGTTAAAAGACTGGCGACAATATGTTCGTCAAGATCAGAGATTTTTCCGTCCCGCCGAAGTTGATTTGCTGATCGGTGATGCAAGCAAAGCAAAAGCCAAACTTGGCTGGCAACCAAAAGTTGACTTCAATTCTTTGATAGAGATGATGGTGCGCCACGACATTGATTACGAGACGAAGCGCTCAAAATAGTTTTTAGACTAATTAAGTTTTTTAAATTGCTGTAGTCACTGACTCGATATCTACGGTCGCACCCGACTTCAATAAGGCTTTCAGACTCAAAGCAAATGAAACCAAAGCAACAGCCGAACTGACAACGAGCGCAACTTCAACCCGCAAAAACAAGTCTTGGCTTACCTTCCAGGCACAAATCACGTAACTCAAAAACGACAAGAGCCAGCCAAGAGCAACAAGCCGATGGCCGCGCAAGGCGATAACTGCTTGGGCAATAGCCAGAGCCATCATGTAGATGGCGCTGGCAAGAGCCAGAAGTGTGAGTGTGCGTCGATCGATTCCGCCGCCATAAACCAAATCCAAAAAGAATGGTCCAAACAGAAAAGCACCAATAGTGCCAAATACGCCGACACCAATCACGAGCACAACCAATCGTCGGAATCCAATCTTGAATTCGACTAGATCTCCACGCGCTGCCAACCGAGTGAGGCGTGGCAAGAGTGCCGCTTGAACTGCTTGGAACAAAAACAATGGCACGCGTGTCAGCAAAACAGCGTTGCCGAATTGTGTTACGCGAATTGCGTCTTGTGAGTCACCCAGAATGTCGACAGTTAATGGGCCTGCGTTCACGAGCGCTGCAGCAAAGATAGAGCCACCTAATAACCAGACAAGATTCTCTGTTATTTCTGACCAGGTAGCTGGTGGTCCAGATTCGGTTTTGAGTTGACCCGCCAAAAGTACGATCATCACGCCGATGATCGGAGTAATGACAATTATCAGTGAATATGCCGACAGTTGAGTTACGCCGAGAAGCAAAAGTGCCGTGCACGCTAGAACACGAATTGCACCATCGGCGCCAACGATAAAGCCGTATGCAGAAAACTTTCCGAGACCTGAAGAGAGCCCCTTGGTGAAATAAAGAGCACCATATGTGACGATTGCGATGGCCAAACTCACTGTGATAATGACGTTGCCTTCAAATAAGTTGTCATTGATCATTGGTGAGAGCAAAAGAATTAGCGCCAACAGAAAGACAACGGTTGCTGCACAAAGCAATGCAACTTTTTTGACAACTGGCCCGACACCTTGATTTAGGGCTCGGCGATGGGCGACTGCCCGACTCAGTTCTTGCTCAATCGGCAAAAAGAATCCGGGAGCGATTGCAAACATCACGAACCAAAGCGATACGAGGGGCTTAAATTTCTCTTGACCAAGAGCTTGTTGACCAATTTTAAAAAATATGTAAATAGTCACACCAGCTACCAAGAGGCCGACGCCTATCGAGAGTGTGCCTTCCGGAATAGCGCTGCGCTTGTTGTCGGTCGGCAACGATGAATTGGCAGATTGTTGCGACATCGTGATCAAGGTTAGTAGTCAGTGCCGAATTAGTAGTCTTATGGCATCGTGAGCAATGAGCCAGTAGAAGAATCTCAGAGCCAATCAGTCACTGCGCCACCGCTTGTCACTGCAATGGTGGTGCATCAGCCCGGGGCTTGGTTTGAAGAAGTTCTTGCATGTCTTGCCGCCCAGGATTACCCGAACATTAGCCATGTCTTTTTCTTAACTACTCCGATTACCGAGTCGGGTGCCGACACCACGCAAGCCAATCTCGTATCACAGCAGATCACCGACGTATTACCCAAAGCAGTTGTCCGAATTGTTGAAGGTAACCCTGGTTTTGGTCGGCAAGTCAACGAGCTTCAACGCATCGTCGAAGGTGAGGGCGGTTTGTTTTGCATTATGCACGACGACGTAGCTCTAAATCCTTCAACTCTGCGAATCTTGGTTCAAGAACTCTTCATTTCAAATGCAGCAGTTGTCGGACCAAAACTCATGGACTGGCAGAATCCAACAATTTTGCAGTCAGTCGGCTTTGGTATTGATCGTTGTGGCGAGATCGATCCGTTTATTGAGCGAAATGAACGCGACCAAGAGCAACACGACTCGGTTCGTGATGTGTTCTTCGTAAGTTCGGCTTGCATGCTGGTGCGATCAGATATTTTCCGTGAGCTGAACGGATTCAGCCAAGACATATCGTTTTTTGGCGAGGATCTTGAATTCTGTTGGCGGGCTCATCTGAGCGGAGCGCGAGTAATTGTCTCGCCAACCGCAGTTGCCAAGCACCTAAACAACTTTGCGGGGCGCTCGCCAAACTCAGTCTCACGTGGCGTTGTCGCACAACACCGTGCACGAACAGTTGCCACACTTACGAGTCGCTTTCGGTTGCCGTTTGTGTGGTTGCAGATGCTGCTTACTTCGACTGTTGAAACGGTTGTCGGCGTTTTCACTGGTTCATTTCGCGAGTCGCTCGCGGGTTTCAGGTCGACACTTGCACTGGTTATTGATGGGGCTTATGTCTGGCGTAGAAGGCGAGAAGTTCGCCCTTTGCGTCGCGTGGCCGCAAGCGAGATTGCCAAACTGCAAGTCAAGGGTTCGGCCCGAATTACTCGTTTCATTCGGCACCGCCGAGCAGTGGCATCAATCGAGATTGCGTCGCTCGTTGATACAAAAAAGAGATGGAAGCAAAGCTCAACACGAACGGCCGGCACAACGTTTTTGGCGGTTTTCTTTTTGATAATTTTTGGCAGTCGTCAAATTATTGCTGACTCTTCTCGCGCGATTGGCGAAATGTTGCCGTTTGAAAATGGGTCACTCACTTCAGGCTCGTTGTTTTCAAGTTTTCTATCAGGTTGGTGGTCAAGCGGCTTTGGAGAAGCATCAGCAAACCCAACCGGCATCGGTTTAGTTTCGCTTGGCTCGTTTCTGCTTTTCGGCAATCTTGCACTCGTTCAAACTCTGATGATCGTTGGATCACTCTTCGTCGGGTTATTTGGTATGTGGCGTCTTTGTGGTGCATTCGCCAACACGCGCGTGCGGCTCGCAGGTGCTGTGGTTTATGCGGCGCTTCCGCTTTCGTTTGAGGCGATTTCGCGGGGCCGACTTTCTGCGTTGTTGTGCATCGCGGCTGCGCCATGGCTGCTCGATATTTTGAATCGATATCAAGATGCTCAAGCGCAAGGTCTGGTTCGTCGTACTCAACTCGTTGCGGGCTTGACGTTGATTCTTGGTCTTGTTTTTGCCTTCACGCCGAGTATTGCAATCGTTGCATTGATCATGATTCTGCTTTGGATCTTTTCGTCGTGGCTTGGTGGTGTTCAATTGAAAGATTTGCTCAGTTTCACGTCAATTGGCTTTATCAGTTTGATCGGCGCAATCTTCATCAACCTTCCTTGGTCGATGCATTTCGTCTCAAAGTCATGGTGGCAACTACTTGCTGGCGATCAAGGTATTTCAAATCGCCGTATTGGTCTTGGTTCGCTCGCACGACTTGACCTTGGCAATATGCGTGCTGGCTTTTTGGTAATTGCTGGATATTTTTGTGTTGTCTGTGCTTTGATCGTCGCCACTTCATGGCGCAGGCTTTGGGCAATTCGCGCTGCAGTATTCGTAACTTTCGGCTTGCTGCTTGTGGTGCTTGATGATCGAGGAAACCTTCCGTTCGCGATCCCGCAACCATCAGCAATGCTGGCAATCGTGGCGTGCGGTCTGGCCATCTCTGTTGCAACTTGTCTGAGCGTTTTTGCTGAAACAAATTTGAGTCGTTCATCTGACTGGCGCAGATCGCTCAGTCTGCTCGTGCCAGTTTCAATTGCGCTCGTGATTACCCCAGTTCTTCTAAGTGTTACTGACGGAAGATGGAATCAGCCAAAAACTTCGGTTTCGCAATTGCTTGTGCAACTGCCAGACAACCCAAGTGAGGGCAACTATCGAACTTTGTTTGTAGGGGATCGCGACCTTTTGCCAGTATCAACTAACGCGGTCAATGGAGAAGTTTCGTATGGTGTTGCAGACGACGGCCCGGTAAATTTCACTTCAATTTGGGCACCGCAAGAAACACCGATGAATGTTGCCGCACAACGCGCACTTGAATCTCTAGTTGCCAGCGACACGATTCGAGTCGGTCGTTTGATGTCGCCGCTCGCAATCCGCTATTTCGTGGTGCCACTTGGTGAACAACCGTCGTTGGCCGCTCAAAAATTGGTCGAATCGCTGTCAAATCAACTTGATCTTCGTCGCACTTATTTTGCGCGAGATTTGGTGATCTTCGAAAATGTTTCATGGTTGCCAATTGTCAGTGTCTTGGATGAAGAGTCATCTGTGGCCAGTCAGCAGGCGAGCGATGTTGCTCTCACCAGTCAAAATCTGAAGTCAGTTGGTCCATTGGTCGTAGACGAAAATTCTGTGGCCGATAAAACTGTTAGAACCCAATTTTCAGGTGGCACAGTGCATGTTGCAGTCCCGTTTGATTCACGATGGCATTTGGCCGTTGATGGCGCACAGCTCACACCACGAGTTGCTTTTGGCGCTTCGACTGCATTTGATGCTCCGATTGCAGGAGTTGCGAGTTTGGAGTATCAAACTTCAATACAACGGTATGTGTTCTTGATTTTGCAAGCACTTGTTTGGCTGACCCTTTTGATTTTGGCGGCAAATATTTCACGCTTCCGTGGTCGTATACAAAAAATTGGTTCACAACGAGTGAAATTGATTACTGATCCGGCTCAACCCGAACAAAAAATAGATTTGGCAAGTAGATGAGAAAAATTCAGTGGCGATTTGCCTTGGCTCTTATTGCAGTTAGTTTGGCGCTTGTCGCAGCAGTTTTTGTCAACCAAGCAGGCAAAGCCGAATCAAGTGTTGATGCCGATCAGGTTTCAGAAAACATCTTTGGCGTTTCGTCAATGCCGAGTGTTGCTGGCACCTTGCAGACCTCGTCGTCTTGGTTCTGTCCTGGTGTGCCGGCGTCCGAAAAAACGGTCACGAGTGAAATCATCGTCGCAAACTCTTCGGACATTCCCGTTACGGGCAAAATCACCTACCTCTCGACCGACAAACCTGCGGCCTCTGCAGTTCTTGTTGTTCAGCCATTCACGAGAAGCGTCTTTGATGCAACGGGTGGTCGCAAGAGCAGGTATGTGAGTGCGATTGTTGAACTCGACAATGGTGGCGCTGCAGTTGAGCAGCGAATAATTCATCCTGCTGGCGACTCGGTGGCTTTGTGTGCGAACAAGCCGTCTGATCGTTGGTTCTTCGCTGACGGTTTTACTGGGGCAGAGAGTCTGTTCAATATTTTGCTTACGAATCCATTTCCAGATTCAACTGTTGTAGATGTCAGTTTTGTTACAGCCGACGGCAAACGTGACCCCGCGTCGCTCAAGGGCGTCATCATTGAACCTGAAAGTGTTTATTCGTTGTCAATGGGTGACGAGGGTGCTCGTAATGAGGCCGTTCTTGCAGTTTCGATTCGTGCATCATCTGGTCGTTTTGTGGCCGGCAAACTTGAGCACTTTTTAGGTCGGGGACGTCTCGGCTATTCGAGTTCGCTCGGTGCGCCAGCCACGAGTCGGCAATGGTGGTTTGCTGGAGGACAAAAAAATCTAGATACCAATGAACAAATAGTTGTTTTTAATCCAACCGATCAAGACAAAGCGGTAAGCGTTGCTTTTTTGACAGGCGACACCGACGAGATATTTCGAGAGCCACTTGTCTTGACGATTCCTGCTGGCCGAGTGACCACTTTAGAGACATCAAGTTTGCCCGCAATCACGAACGGTAGATATGGAATTCTCGTGTCTAGTATCACCGATGACTTCGTGACAAGTGTTGACGACTCTTCGGTTGAATTTGTTGTCGTCGAACAGGTCTTAACTCGCAAAGTCGATAAAAATACTGGCACGACAGTTACTTTTGGTACCCCGTCTGGATCTCCGTCGCGTGTTTGGACAATTCCAAGCGGAGTCACAGCCATAGGTGGTTCGCTAATTATCGTGAATGCAACTTCGTTGGCGAGCACGTTGAAGATTTCAACTGTTGGGCCAGCTGGTGCTGTTGCGATTGAAGGCTTTGAAACAGTTCAGCTTGGTTCTGCTGCCGTTCTTGAAATCAAAGTTCCACCGACTGCCGGTCTGTTGCAGATTCTCGTCGAGTCAGACAACGAGATCGTGGTGCAGCGCGAAATTACGCGCGGTCACGACCTTGTCGGTTTCTCAAGTGTGCCGGGTTTGCCATATCGATCTGCCGGGATCACCAATTCGCAGGGTGGCAAATAGTGCAAACACTCGTCGCGGTCGCTGTTTTATTAAGCGCAGCCGTTCTAAGTGTTGTGTTGCGTCGCCGAAAGCCAGATGCTCCGGCGCAAGCGCAAGGTGTGGTGCCGCACCAGGTTGATAGAAGCGACTTTGACGCGACACAAAAAAATTGGCTTGTCGCAATTTTCACCTCTTCGACATGTGATGCGTGCAAAGACGTAGCGACTAAGGCTCAAGTTCTCGCAAGCAAAGAAGTTGCCGTGCAGATAATTGACTTTGTTGAGATGCGTGAATTACACAAGCGATATCAAATTGACTCGGTGCCAACAACAGTCATTGCAGATCAATCTGGGGTTGTGCGATTTGCAACGGTTGGTCCGATCACCGCTACCGACTTATGGGCAGCACTGGCAAAGTGCCGTGATCCGCAAGTGTTAAACGATGTCGCTTCGTGTCGTGATGCAACTCACGACAGTTTGACTAATTAGTTTTCGCTTGATTCGTTAGATTTTTTTGGTGCGCCAGGCGATGGCTCAACAATTTGTGGTCTGCCGAGTCCGTCTTGAACAAGGCGAGCAACGGTCGCGCCGTCGATAGTTTCTTGCTCGAGCAGGCTCTGAGCCACAAGATCAAGACCTGCACGATTCTTTTCGAGCAAGACTTTTGCGCGGGCTTCTTGCTCGCGAAGGATTAATCCAATTTCTGAGTCGATCATTCGGGCGGTCTCGTCTGAGTATTCGCGACCGTTAGTCATTAAGTCTTCGCCTAAAAAGACCTGCTGCTGAGAACTCCAGGCCATTGGGCCAACCGCGTCGCTCATTCCCCATTCGCGCACCATTCGTCGCGCAATTGAAGTTGCCTGCTCGAGGTCGTTTGCGGCGCCACTATTCAAATGACCAAACACAATCATTTCTGCAACACGGCCACCCATGGCTTTGCAGATCATGTCTTTGAAGTAGTCACGAGAATATGTATGTCGCTCTTCTGGCAGCGTCCATGTAACACCAAGCGCCATGCCACGCGGCAAGATCGTCACTTTGTGCAGTGGATCACTGTGGGGTAGGACAGTTGCAAGAACCGCGTGACCACCTTCGTGATATGCAGTTGCTCGTTTTTCTTCGGCGTTAAGGATCAAACTTTCACGACGAGCACCCATGATCACTCGGTCACGGGCATTTTCGAAGTCGATGTGTTCAATAACTTTTGAGCCTCGACGCACGGCGAGCAACGCCGATTCATTGACAAGGTTCGCAAGATCTGCGCCACTCATTCCTGGTGTTGCTTTGGCCATCGTGTCGAGAACGACGTCGGTACCCATTCGCTTGCCTTTTGAATGCACTGTCAGAATTGCCAAGCGCTCTTCACATTCTGGCAACGGCATTATTACTTGACGATCAAAGCGACCTGGTCGCAAAAGAGCCGCATCCAAAATGTCAGGACGGTTTGTCGCCGCCATAACAATCACGCCTTCTGTTGTTTCGAATCCGTCCATTTCGGCGAGCAACTGATTTAAAGTCTGCTCACGCTCATCATGTCCGCCACCGAGACCTGCGCCGCGCTTTCGTCCGATTGAGTCGATTTCGTCAACGAAAATAATTGCTCTACCCATTTTGCGGGCTTGCTGAAAGAGATCGCGCACGCGACTTGCGCCGACGCCGACGAACATTTCCATGAAGTCAGAACCCGTCACCGACAAAAAGCCAACACCTGCTTCGCCAGCCACCGCACGTGCGAAAAGAGTTTTGCCGGTACCCGGAGGGCCGACTAGCAGAACACCTTTAGGAACGCGAGCACCGATTTCTTTGAAGCTCTCTGGCATCTTCAAAAAGTCAACAACTTCACGAATTTCTTGTTTGACACCGTCGTATCCGGCAACGTCGGCAAATGTAGTTGCGGGTTTGTCGGCGTTGTAATTTTTGGCTCGGCTACGACCGATCGACATGATGCTTCCGGCTTGACCCATGGCTCGACGTTGCATCCAAACGAAAAAACCCATGATCAAAATGAATGGCAATAGAAGTGGAATCAAATTCGTAAAGAAGTTGCCTTGCGGTGTTGCATAGTCATAGTCGACACCTTTTTCTTTGAGCAAAGTTTCGTCTGCATCAGAGAGAATCACGGCACCGGTAGTCGCGAATTCGCTTCCGTCTTTGAGGGTTCCGCTGATCTCATTCGAAAGATTGTTGATTTGAACTTGTGTCACTTGATTTTGTTTGACAAGTTCCAGAAACTCTGTGTACGAAACTTTCGTCGCGGTGGATGTAGGCCACAATCGCGGTCCGGCTATTAACAAGACGACCACAGCCACGATTGCCCATGTCGCCCAACGGGGCATGTTTGGCTTTTCGGTGTCGCTACTTACATTCGAATTTTTACGAGTCTTTTTTGGAGACTTCTTGTTCAAAAAATTTGCAGGCTTCTTGCGGGCGGCAGGCTTACGCTTTGACGACGAAGGCTTTGCTGGTGGCGGTGGGGGAGGAAGTTTGGTCACGCGTTTAATGATACGACCCGATGTTGAGACCCTGCAATGGCGAATGTCTCGTTCTCGGCAGGGTATTCGCCCGACTTGAAATCCCCTGTGGCCGATGACTCATCAATTATTGTTATCTACATGGTTCGTCGTTGTTCACGTTGCACATGTAACGAACTCGCAACAATTACTTTGACCTATCAATACAGTCGTGCTTTGGTATGGATAGATGACTTGACCGCCGAGCGAGATCCGCACGCTTATGATTTGTGCGATCGACACGGCGTAAGAATTACGGCTCCGTCTGGTTGGAGGCTCGAAGATCGCCGCAACCGTTTCAGAGTTGTAATGCCAAACCGCCTCGCGGGATGAACCAATCGCCGTGGGCTCCGCCCTATGGGCAAGAGCCGGCAAGAAGTCAAACTTTTAATCTAAAGACGGTCATTTTGACTTGGACCGCGAGTTACTTCGTGGCGCTGTTCGTCAGTTCGGCAATTCTCGTGGCAACCGGCAACACAGACATAGTTTCTGGCAAAGAGCCGAAGTGGTTTTTGGGTGTTTCTGCGCTTGCACTTTGGGTTCCGTTCATAATCGGTTTGTATCTGGTCTCACAGAGATTTGGTAGTCAGAGATTTTCAAGCGACTTCTATTTAAAGTTTCGTCGCGTCGATCTTTGGGGTCTTCCGATAGGCATCGCAGGTCAGCTTGTTCTCGTTGGACTTGTGACTTGGCCATTTCGTATTTTGTTTCCTGAAAAATTTGCACCAGAATTAATCGAGAAGCGAGCGCAAGACTTATTCAACAACGCAACTGGCCCATGGCTGATCGTTTTGATTTTGGTCGTTGTCATTGGTGCGCCGTTTGTTGAAGAATTGGTATATCGCGGCTTTATTCAGTCGGGAATAAAAAACCGCTTAGGAAGTAAAGTCGCTGTCGTTATTACTGCCGTTTGGTTTGCCGCCGTTCACCTTCAACTTGTCGAGTTTCCTGGCCTGCTCGCTTTTGCGCTCGTACTCGGTTTTTGTTTTCATCGAACTCACAGAATTGGCATGTCGATTGTTGCGCACGTCGCGTTTAATGCGACTGGTTTGTTGCTTGTGGCCCTGCTCTAATCAGACGCAACTATTCACGACTAGAGTTTCTACGCAGTGAAGCAAATTGATTTTCGCAGTTGGACTGCTCAGCAAATTACTTCGGCCGTAATCGTTGCTGGTTCAACTTTGATGTTGTTGATGACCCTGCACCCAGAGTTGATATTGCGAAATAACACCCCAACAGGTGGTGACATGGGCGCCCATGTCTACGGTCCGGCGTTCTTACGCGATTTTTTGTTGCCGCATTTTCGCTTAACGGGTTGGAGCAATGACTGGTACTCGGGTTTTCCGATGTATCGCTTCTACATGGTCTTGCCCGCACTTGCAGTATTGCTAGTTGATCTGATTTTGCCGTATGGAATTGCGTTGAAAATAATCGCCGTTCTAGGAATCTTGACTCTGCCAATTTGTGTTTGGCTTTTTGGCAAGTTTGCAAAATTTCTGTTTCCGATTCCTGAACTGTTGACCCTGGCATCTGTCGTCTTTTTGTATGACGAGAGTTTTACGATTTACGGCGGCAATATCGCATCAACAATGGCGGGCGAGTTTTCGTTTTCAATCGCGCTTTCGTTGGCGATACTCACATTTGGGCTTTTGATTCGAGCTTTTGATGAACATCGAGGCAAGATGCTGACTGCCGTTGTGCTTGCTCTCAGCGCATTGAGTCACGGCATTGTTTTGTTGTTCGTTTTCGGTGGAGTAGTGCTGCTGGCAGCAGTTTGGTGCACCAAAAAGGCGACGATCACTGCGGTCACTATTTCTGTCACGGCAATTTTGCTCTCTTCGTTTTGGGTTTTACCGTTCTTGACCGGTCACGCATATATGACCGATATGAAATACGAACCAAGACCGAGTGGCGCGAGTGACTCTTTTTGGAAAATGTATTTTCCTTTGGCAACTTTTTGGGATGTCCTGATTTTTGGTTTTGCTTGCGTAGGTTTCGCAGTGTTCGTCAAGCGTCGCAATCGAACCGGCATCTGGATGGGTGTCTATTGCATCGTCTTGGTATTTGGCGTTTACTTTGGTCGCGAGAGTCTTCCCGTTATTGGCCTGTTATGGAATCCACGACTATTGCCATTCTTATATTTGTTGCGCTATTTCCTCATGTTCGTTGGCATGTATGAGTCAGTAATTTGGTTGATGGGTTTTTACCAACTGCAGCGTTTAGGCCGACAGGCATTAACCCGTAGCCCAGATCAAGAATTGATTCCGCTTGCCTCAGTGCGCGAAAATCCACGATTTAACTTGTCATGGATAACAGCGATGACCGTCTTGGTGGTCGGCGTGATTGGTTTTCGCTTTCAAGAAATGCCGTTTGGCAAGATCACAACAAATGCAGCAGGTGAGACAATATATAAGTGGGGTTTGATTACTACCAAAGCGTCCAACGACGGTTTTGTTGACGGTTGGGCTCGCTGGAACTTCACCGGTTATGAAGGCAAGAGTGCGTACGCCGAGTATCGCACCGTCGTAGAAACTATGAAGAGTTTGGGTGAGGACCCACAACATGGTTGTGGTCGTGCACTTTGGGAGAATAACGGCGAACTAAATAAATATGGCACGACGATGTCTCTAATGCTTTTGCCGCACTGGACAAATGGTTGCATCGGTTCGATGGAAGGCTTGAACTTTGAGGCTTCGGGTACGACGGCGTATCACTTCATCGCCGCTGCGGCAATGTCAAAGCAGAGCAGCAATCCCGTGCGCGAACTTCGCTACGACGACAACAACGCGGGTCTTGGTGTGAGGTATTTGCAAGAACTTGGGGTGCGCTATTACATGGCGTTTACCGCCGAGGCGATCGATCAAGCAAACATGCAGGCGGCGCTCGTCAAAGTTGCTCAAAGCGGACCCTGGTCGATTTATAAAGTGGCCGAAAGCGAACTTGTTGTGCCGATGAAAGTTCAACCGGTTGTTGCCGTGAATAAGCAGTCTGATCCCAAAGAGCGTTGGCTCGAGATCGGAACGAGTTGGTTTCAGCATCCAGAAGATTGGGCGGCGACTCCAGTTGAAAGCGGGCCTGACTCATGGCAAACAGTTGACGTTGTAGTTGATTTGAATCGCCGACAAGGTGAACCTAACGACCCTTCGCGACGAGTTGACATTGTGACTGCTTCGCAGCAAATAAATGTGGTCGAGCTACCGGTAGTGCAAGTCAGCAATACGAAGCTTGAAGACGAGGCCATAAGTTTCACAGTCGACAAAGTTGGCGTACCTGTGCTTGTACGAATGAGTTACTTTCCGAATTGGAAAGTAACTGGGGCCAGTGGTCCCTATCGAGTTGCGCCAAACATGATGGTTGTAATTCCAACGCAGAAAGATGTTCGTCTTCATTACGGGTACACAAAGATTGATTTCCTTGCGTACTTTCTGACGTTGGTAGGCATTGGCGTTTTGGCCGTGCGATGGCGTGGTCGACAAGTTGCACAGCGACGAAAACTTGCGAATACAAATCGCGACCAGCAACTTGTGACGGCTTGACGCGAATAGACTCGTTTGTCGTGCCAAATTTAGATGCAATAGTCAAGGCTTACGACATTCGAGGCACGGTGCCCGACCAACTTGATTCGGTCGCCGCGCACGCGCTTGGTGTCGCGTTTGCAAAATTCTCAAATGCGAAAATGATCGTCGTCGCCCACGACATGCGACCAAGTGGGCCAGATTTAGTCGAGGCATTTCAAAGAGGTGTCACCGAACAAGGTGTTGATGTCATCAATCTGGGTCTCGCAAGCACCGACATGCTCTATTTCGCCTCGGGCAAATTAGATGCACCAGGGGCGATGTTCACTGCTTCGCATAATCCCGCCCAGTACAACGGCATCAAGTGTTGTTTGTCTGGCGCAAGATCCATCGGCATTGACAATGGTTTGCGTGAGATGAAAGCGATTGCACAAGATGTCATTAATGGAACCGGGCCGGCGAATGCAAAAACGCTGGGTGAAGTTACCAAAAAAAATATGCTTGCCGAATTCGTGGATCATGTTGTTGGGTTCATCGATGTCGCGGCAATAAGCAAGCTAAGAGTTGTAGCCGACACGGCCAATGGCATGGGCGGTCTTGTTGCTCCTGCAGTTTTTGATCGACTCAAGAAGTTTGAAGTTGAAATCATGTACGGCGAGCTTGACGGCACTTTTCCAAATCATCCGGCAGATCCGATTCAGCCGGCGAACCAACGCGATCTGCAAGCAAGAGTGATTGCGGGGAAATTCGACGTCGGATTGGCTTTTGACGGAGACGCTGATCGCGTCTTTTTGGTAGACGAGACCGGCAAGAGCGTCTCTGGAAGCACGACCACTGCGTTGTTGGCCTCGGTGTTTTTGCGCGAGAACCCAAATGCGACAATTTTGTACAACTTGATTTGTTCAAGAATTGTGCCTGAGACCATCACAGAACTCGGGGGCAAACCAATTCGCACAAAAAATGGACACAGTTATATGAAGCAAGTCATGGCGCAAACTGGTGCCGTGTTTGCTGGTGAACATTCGGGGCACTACTACTTTGCAGACAACTATCGGGCAGATAGCGGTCTGATTGCGACGATGGTTGTTTTGGGTGAAATGTGCCGGACGGGAAAGTCGCTCTCGGAATTGCGTAAACCATTTGAAAAATACGCGAACTCTGGTGAGATCAACACTCAGGTTGAAGACATGCAGGTTGTTATTGATCGAGTTACCAAGAAGTATTCGGCCTTTCCACAAGACCACTTAGATGGATTGACCGTCGATTGCGGTTCGTGGTGGTTTAACGTGCGACCATCAAATACTGAGCCACTTTTACGCTTGAATCTTGAAGCAGCGACTCGCGAAGAGTGTGACGAGCACGTCGCTGAGTTGTTGATGCTCATCACTGCTTAAGAGTCGTAAGTGTTATTGTGTAAGTCGTGTCTGCAGCTAAATCTTCGCTAAATCCTCATCTGCTTGAGATTTTGGCGTGTCCAAAAGACAAAGGAAACTTGATTTACTTCGAAGATGAAGAGATGCTTTACAACCCACGTTTGCAGATGCGTTACGAGGTTCGCCAAGGCATCCCGGTGATGTTGATTGACGAAGCGATTGTCGTGACCCAAGTTGAGCACGAGCGTCTAGTTGCCAAGGCTGCGCAACTCAATCTGAAAACTACTTTTTAAAACAAAACAAGGAGAATCATGTCATCTTCATCATTTGCCGCGCGCAAAGATTATCGAGTCGCAGATCTTTCACTTGCGCCGTTCGGCCGCAAAGAGATTCATCTTGCCGAACATGAGATGCCAGGGTTGCGCGCTCTTCGCAAAGAGTTTGGAGCATCTAAGCCTCTTAAGGGAGCGCGAATTTCGGGTTCTTTGCACATGACAATTCAGACTGCGGTGCTGATTGAGACCCTTGTTCATCTTGGCGCTGAAGTTCGATGGGCTAGTTGCAATATTTTCTCGACCCAAGATCATGCGGCTGCGGCAGTAGTAGTAGGCCCCGAGGGGACTCAAGAAAATCCTCAAGGTGTTCCTGTTTATGCGTGGAAGGGCGAAACGCTCGAAGAATATTGGTGGGCAACCGACCAAATGATGACTTGGCCCGACGGTGATGGACCAAACATGATTCTTGATGATGGCGGCGACGCGACGATGTTGTTGCACAAGGGTGTCGAATATGAAAAGACAGGTGTCGTTCCAGATCCGACCACGGCAGCAAATCCAGAGTTGGCAATTGTTCTTGGCTTGTTGCAAAGAGGTCTGAAGACAAGTCCGAGTCGTTGGACCAAAATGTCTAAATTAATTAAAGGTGTTACAGAAGAGACGACAACTGGTGTAAAGCGTCTCTACAAGATGGCCCAAGATAAAGAACTTTTGTTTCCTGCGATCAACGTCAATGACAGCGTGACGAAAAGCAAGTTCGACAATCTTTACGGCTGTCGACACTCGTTGATAGATGCACTGAACAGAGCCACTGACGTGATGATCGCCGGAAAGATGGCAGTTGTGTGCGGCTATGGCGACGTCGGCAAGGGTTGTGCCCAAAGTCTTCGTGGACAGGGCGCTCGCGTTGTTGTAACTGAGATTGATCCAATCAATGCACTGCAAGCAGCGATGGAGGGATACATCGTCGACACATTAGAAAATGTGCTGAAGGTCGCCGACATCTTTGTTACTGCTACCGGCAACGAGGCAATCGTGACCGCCGAACATATGTCAAAAATGAAACACAACGCCATTGTCTGCAACATCGGCCACTTTGACAACGAGATCGACATGGCAGGTCTTTCTCGTAGCGGTGCAACTCGAGACGAGCTTAAGCCAGGCACAGATCTTTGGACGTTTAGCGACGGCCATGCAGTGATTGTGCTCGCTGAAGGTCGACTCGTGAACTTGGGTTGCGCGACTGGTCATCCGAGTTTTGTTATGAGTTGCTCGTTTACAAACCAAGTAATCGCCCAGATCGAGTTGTTCAACAACACCAAGAACTATCCGCTTGGTGTTTATGTTTTGCCCAAGCACCTGGACGAAAAAGTTGCATCACTGCATCTTGATGCTCTGGGGGCAAAGTTGACGAAACTCTCAGACGAACAGTCTGAATATTTGGGTGTTGCACCGAGTGGGCCGTTCAAGGCTGAGCGCTACAGGTATTAACTACAAAAATTAAATAGTTGGTTTTTTCATTGCCAGACGGGGCAGAAAAAACTGCACAAGTGGGCCGACGCCCAAAGCAAATGCAAAAGTTGCAATACCAACTTGGCCGCCTAACAAAAAACCTGTAACAAGTACTGCGACTTCAATTGCAGTGCGGCCGACACGAATTGGTATGCCACGTTTTGCCAAACCTGTCATTAATCCGTCACGCGGCCCTGGCCCAAGAGCGCTGCCGATGTAGAGACCCGTACCCAACGCAACGACAACTATGCCACCACCTGCCATGGCGATGCGAACAAAAAGATTGGTTGGCTCAGGAATGATCTCTAATGCAATGTCGGCGACCAAGCCGATCTCTAGTGCATTTAAAATCGTGCCAAGACCAGGTTTTTGCTTTAGAGGAATCCAAAAGAAAAGTAATACGAACCCAGTTATGACGATGACTCTGCCGATGGTGATGCCTGTTTGGTTAGAAACACCTTGGTGAAACACATCCCAGGGTGGTGCGCCAAGATTGGCGTTCATTTGCATCGAGATGCCAATAGCAAAGATCGCAAGACCACTTAGACAACGAATCAAACGACGACCGAGTCTGTCGCGAAACTCAAGTTGCTCTAGACCCTGCACGTTGCAACGATACTCGGTTCGAGTGGATTTGAATGAGACTGAGCCAGCATGTATCTATTCGGCACACACAGTTCTGATGCGAGCAGGTGCTGGGCAATTGTGAATAAGAAACTAAGTGACTTTTTTAGTTTCAT